>CAYNPZ010000021.1:0-37355 GCA_964399175.1 uncultured Bacteroidales bacterium
GCGACTGAATGATCATGCCTGCAATAAGAAATGACCAATCAGCAGCCTGAAAGTAAATCTGTCTTATCACAAATAAGCATTCAGCGGACTGAAAGTAGATTTCTTAGCTTAAAGATGAACATTCAGTGGACTGAAAGTTGATCTCTTAGCTTTAGGATGAATATTCAGTGGGCTGAAAGTATGCTTTTGAATTCAAAGATTGCCATTCAGTGGAATGAAAGTATATCCTGGTGTTCGATAACTCATATTCTCGGTAAGAGATACATTTTCTCTTTTGGAAAGAATAGGATATGAACCCAAAATAAGGCCATTTGCCGCGAAGTTATTGCGCAAGCATGGGGCATTAAAAAAAGGAAGCCTCTTTTCAGACTTCCTTTTTTTTTACAATATGTACAGTTTATGCCGTATTACAGCTAATATACCTGATCCACTTCTCTTGACGAATAGTTGATCTTCAATGCGCTCGCACGCCGAAGCGCCTGTTTAACATCAGTAACAACACCCATTTCAACATCCCCATCCACTTTAAGAGAGGTAGTCATTTTGGGTCTTTCCGATTCATCCAGCTGTTGCCGTTCAGTGGCAATGAAATCCTGGATATCATCAACCTGAGCAAAAGCATCGTTCAACTGAATTCTGGGCTGGGTGCCAAACAAATCCTGGAATTGCCTTTTGGGTTTACCTATATAAATATAGGTTACCAAATCTTTTCTTTCCAGCTTTTGTACTTCTGTTGCACCGGGTACCCTGTTCTGAACCTTTAAATTGGTTTCACGAATGGTTGTACTTACCATGAAGAAAAAGATAAGCATAAAGATGATATCCGGCAGCGAAGCGGTAGATATTTTGGGTATATTTTTTTTGCCTTCTTTTCTGAATTTAGCCATATTAATTTCCTCCTGTTTTTATTCTCCTACGTTTTTAGGCTCAGCTTCCGAAATAATCATTGGATAAATCTCATCGATCGCATCTTGCTTTTCCTTTTCCAATTCATCGTATTTCTTACCAAATTCCCGCATAGCAAGTTGTTCATGAAGCTCGTTATAAGCTGCCGTGAGCTCGTTCTGCACTTTGATATACATGCTGTAAGATGTACCGCGGTCGTTCTGCAGGGAAATAATTCCCTTCGTACACTCTCTCTGTCCGAAAAACGGTACCTCCTTAACTTCCATTTCAGGTAGAGTGGGGTCGTTATTGGGATTGGCAATAAATTCCTTTGCCCGTTCCCTCAGATTGCCGATTTGCATCCGCTCTCCTTCTACCAGTAGTTGATCGCTTGAATTAACCAGCACCTCGAAAACATTCCTGTCCTTGATCTGCTTATTCTCCTGTTGCTGTTGCTGTTGCTCATCCGGTATGGGAGGCATTTTTCTCATAATTCCAGTATCCACATCGAATGTTGTGGCAACAAGGAAGAATATCAGAAGCAGGAAAGCAATGTCTGCCATAGGAGCTGCATTGAATTCACCGCTTGGTCTTGCCATAATTTATTAATTTTTTATTGTTTATTATGTGTGATGTTCGTGTTCGTAATACCAAACGAACATCACACATAATATATTTTTTATTTAAAAGACTTTGATACCTCAGTAAATAAGATCGTACCGACTCCCACACCTATTAATATATATAAGCTGATCAGTCCTGTCCCTACACGTTTCAGGACCATGGGTACATTATTGGGATTTGGAGTTGCGAAATTCAAAGGTTCCGCAGAAGCCAGGTTATAGGCAACAAAAGCTACTACAACCAGAGCAACAATTCCAATAAGGGTACCTTTTCCCCGTTTGGGTTGTGAGACAATCTGGATAAGGGGGAAAATCAGCGCCATCGCGGCAGCCAGAGCTGCCAGGATTCCGGCCCAGATCAATATATGATTGGTATAAACCGGTTCGCCGCCTGCCATTTCACCCCCGGCATAATACAGGACTCCCAATACGACGGATCCTGCCAGAAGTAAAATTTCTATAATTCTTCTAAGTAATCCCATATGAATAACAATTTATTTTATTATTTCCTTTTACCATACTTGTAAATCAGGTCTACGAGTGATATGGAAGCATCTTCCATGTCGTTCACGATGCTGTCGATCTTCGATACGATGTAGTTGTAGAATAACTGAAGAACTACAGCAACGATCAAACCTGAAGCTGTGGTAATCAAAGCCACACTAATACCTCCTGCAACAACAGATGGGGAAACGGTTCCGGCAGCTTCAATGTTATCAAATGCTTCAATCATACCGATAACTGTACCAAGGAATCCCAACATCGGTGCAATGGCGATAAAGAGTGAAATCCAGGTTAGACCCTGTTCAAGCAATCCCGCCTGAACACTTCCGTAAGAAACAACCGATTTTTCAGCCACGTCAACACCTTCATCGGCTCTGTCCAGTCCCTGGAAGAAAATAGAGGCTACAGGACCGCGTGTATTGCGGCATACTTCTTTCGCCTGCTCAATACCACCTTCTTCAAGGGCATCTTCAACCTTCTTCAGGAGTTTGTTGGTATTCGTAGTTGAAAGGTTCAGGTAGATGATCCTTTCGATAGCCACAGCCAGACCAAAAATCAGAGCCAAAAGAACCACACCCATAAAAGCAGGTCCACCATCGATAAACTTTTGCTTTACCTGTTTGTGTAATGAACTGGGTTCTTGTTGTGCTTCTTCTTCTGCTGCAGCGGCTGCAGCAGTGTCAGCAGCAGCTGTGTCGGCTGCCATGGCTGTGTCCTGAACAGCCGTGTCCTGTTGTCCTTCTTCTTGAGCAACTGCAAATGCAGAAGTTCCCAAGATAAATAATCCGATTACTGCGATAGTTCCTAATAATCTTTTCATGGTTTGTCTTCTGTTTTGATTAATGAATTGAATGTTAAAATTAAAAAAAAATTCTTATTTACAAAATTCGCGGAGAAAGAGGGATTCGAACCCTCGTGGCGCTTGTGGCGCCAACACGCTTTCCAGGCGTGCGCCTTAGACCACTCGGCCATTTCTCCGGGCCTTACCCTATTTCAATTTTGCGGCACAAATTACAAAAAAATATAATTCACAAAATACTTATAGATTAATTTCTCCTCTAATTGACTTATTTAAAAGCGTTCTAATTTTCTCTTTTTGAATATCCAAACCTAAAAGAAACATCAGCTTGGTCAAACCCGCTTCCGTTGTCAGGTCATACCCGTTTAAAACCCCTATATCCATGAGACTTCGCCCTGTTTCGTAATGGGTCATATCCACAGTGCCAACAAGGCATTGGGTAATATTCAGCAAAATCTTACCACGTTTGATTGCATCGTGCAACAAATCAATGAACCAGTCTTCAGTCAGGGCATTACCTGATCCGTATGTTTCCAGGATGATGGCCCGGATCTCAGGATTATGAACCAGGGCACTTACCACATTTTCATTAATTCCGGGGTGCACCTTAAGAATGGCTATATTGGTTTCCAGATTCCTATGCACCCTAAGCTCTGAAAATCTTGTCGGATACCGAATGGCTTCATAATTGTATTTTATGTTGATACCAATCTCAGCAAGATTTGGGTAATTCGGTGAAGAAAATGCATTAAAATGCTCGGAGCTAACTTTTGTGGTGCGGTTACCCCTGAAAAGCAGGTTCTCAAAATACAAAGCAACCTCAGGTACTATCGGCTGGTCATTCTTACAGGCAGCCGCTATTTCAACCGAGGTAATGAGATTTTCCTTTCCATCGGTCCGCAGTGTTCCTATGGGGAGCTGAGAACCTGTCAGGATCACCGGCTTCTGAAGATTCTCCAGCATAAAGCTTAGCGCAGATGCGGTATATGCCATGGTATCCGTACCGTGAAGAATCACAAATCCATCATATTTCTTATAATGTGATTCAATAAGATCAACCAGACTTACCCAGAATTGGGGAGTTATATCTGAAGAATCAATTATTGGGGCAAAAGTGATGCTTTCAACCTTATATCCAAAACTTTTTATTTCAGGTACCTGCTTTTCAATATGAGAAAAATCAAACGGATACAATCGCTGGGTTTCCGGGTCCCTGATCATTCCTATGGTTCCACCGGTATATATAATAAGAATTGAAATGTTCCTTTGCCTTTCCATCAATTTCCGAATATCTTTAAAGCATTTCGCGTGGTTATCTCAGCCACCTCTTCAACGCTCAATTCTTTTACTTCAGCAATCTTACCGGCGATATATCTTAAATAAGCACTTTCATTTCTCTTCCCCCTGCGTGGCACCGGGGCAAGAAAAGGGGAATCCGTTTCCAGCACCAGATGATCTATATCAATCCCGGAGACCACTTCATCCAATGTAGAATTTTTAAAGGTAACAATCCCGTTGATACCAATTTTAAATCCCAGTTTGATGATATGTTGGGCATCATCGGCATTACCTGCAAAACTGTGAAAAATGCCGTATAAACGGTCGTCATTCACCCGGTCCACCACATCAAAAATTTCACGGAACGATTCTCTCGAGTGGATCACTACAGGCAGGCCTTTTTCTTTTGCCCAGTTTAACTGTAATTCAAAAGCCTTTTCCTGTTCCTTTTTATAGGTATCGTCCCAGTAAAGATCAATACCTATTTCACCGATAGCAGGAAAAGCACGCTCATTAAGCCATTTTTTAATTGTTTCAAGCTGATCCGTATAGTCTTCCTTCACCGAGGTGGGGTGTAATCCCATCATGGGGTAAAAAAATCCGGGATAGTCCTTTTCCAGTTGAATCATTGATTCAATGGTTCCGGTATCAATATTGGGAAGATATATGCGTTCTATACCCACTTCCTTAGCATTCTGCACTACTTGAGGGACTTCACCATCAAACTCCTCAAGATATATATGAGCGTGACTATCAATTAATTTCATATTATACCCAAATAATTTTTGCGATGCAAACTTGATAAAAATTATTCAAATAAAAAAGAGGGGTCGGAACCCCTCTTTTGTACCCATCTGATACCTTGATCTGGGCTAAACTGCCCCTTGTGCCAGCATGGCTTCGGCCACTTTAACAAAGCCTCCGATATTGGCACCCTTGACATAATTCACATAATCGCCTTCCTGTCCATATTTCTGGCATGTATGGTGGATGTTGGTCATGATCTCTTTCAGTCTTTTGTCCACATCATCGCGGGACCAAGGCAGCCTCATCGAATTTTGGGTCATTTCCAGCCCGGATACGGCAACACCTCCTGCGTTGGCAGCTTTACCAGGGCCGAATAGTATTTGCCTGTTCAGAAATACTTCAATGGCCTCTGGTGTAGAAGGCATGTTGGCACCTTCGGAAACACATATACAACCATTGTCCACCAGGGTCTTAGCATCATTTTCATCAATCTCATTCTGGGTAGCGCAGGGGAGTGCGATATCACAGTTAACTTCCCAGGGGTTTTTACCTTCATGATATTCCACACCATATTTATCTGCATACTCCCATATTCTGCCCCGCTTAATGTTCTTAAGCTCCATCACATACTGCAGCTTTTCATCATCAATACCGTTGGGATCATGAATAAAACCACCTGAATCGGAGAGGGTGATCACCTTTCCCCCAAGCTCATTAATTTTTTCAGTGGCATACTGGGCTACATTTCCTGCTCCGGAAACGGCAACCTTCTTATCTTTTATTTCTTCACCTCTTGTTTTAAGCATTTCATGAGCTAAATAGGTAGTACCATATCCCGTTGCCTCCGGACGGATTAAACTACCTCCGAACTGTACACCTTTACCGGTCAGAACACCGGTGAATTCATTCTTTAATCTTTTATACTGTCCGAAAAGAAAGCCGATTTCCCTTCCGCCTACTCCGATATCACCGGCAGGAACATCCGTATTCGGGCCGATATGCCGGTAAAGTTCGGTCATAAAGCTCTGACAAAACCGCATTACTTCATTATCCGATCTGCCTTTGGGGTTGAAATCAGAACCCCCTTTACCTCCACCCATAGGCAAGGTGGTTAAACTGTTTTTAAATACCTGTTCAAAAGCCAGAAATTTCAGAATACTTAAATTCACAGTAGGGTGAAATCTCAAACCACCCTTATAAGGACCGATGGCGCTGCTCATCTCTATGCGATAACCCTTGTTGACCTGGATTTCACCTTTATCGTCAAGCCAGGGCACCCCGAATATCACAGCCCGCTCGGGTTCGGCAATCCTTTCCAAAATTTTGGCATGTTTATACTTGGGATTTTCTTCAATAAACGGTATTAGCGACTCGGCAACTTCCTGAACAGCCTGGTGAAACTCCTTTTCACCGGGATTTTTTGCAGAAATCTGAGCCATAAATTGTTCTAGTCTTGAATCCATGATACATCAAATTTTAGATTTATAAATAATGATTTCTATACAAATAAATTCATGCGTTTTATAAGATTATCCCAAATCTCTATTAGATCATCAGCCATCTGTTAAGATTGAGATTAAAGTACTATTTATTAAAAAGTATTAAAACCCAACAGCTTTATAGCGGTTGCCCGGCAGGCATTTGATGATGCCTTCAAATTCAAGATCCAGCAACAGTGGGGAAACTTTGCTAATGGGCATGTTTAAGCGTGTACTAAGCTCATTTATTGATTGATTCCCACTGTCTTTAAGCAATGAAACAATATGCTTCTCAGTAGCGCCCAATTCATTAAACATTTCTTGTTGTACAATTTTTTTCCTGTATCTGTTTAATTCCCATCCTAAAATATATTCAAGATCCTCTGCTCCTTCAATGAGAGCGGCCTTATTTGATTTAATCAATTGATTGCACCCCTTTGAACGGTCATCTTCAATTCTCCCCGGGAAGGCAAAAACATCCCGGTTATAGGAATTCGCCAGGTCAGCAGTAATAAGCGCTCCCCCTTTTTCTCCCGATTCAACAACCACAGTGGCATCAGACAGTCCGGCAATGATCCTGTTGCGGCTGACAAAATTGCTCCTAATAAATTTGGTGCGGCTTGAAAATTCTGTTACCAGAGCCCCCTGGTGTATGATTTTTTCAGCTACCGACCGGTGAACTGAAGGATAGATGATATCAAGACCATGACCAAGAACGGAAATGGTTTGTAAACCATTAGCAAGAGCAGCTTTATGGGTACATATATCGATCCCATAAGCCAAACCGCTCACAATAATAAGATCTTTGCTGTTATTAGCCAGTTCGGCAATCAGTTTTTGGCAGGTTTCAATGCCACGGTCGGTTGCCCGCCGGGTACCTACAATGCTAAGGATCCGTGACTCCTCAAAATTGACATTTCCCTTGGAATATAAAATGACGGGGGCATCCTCACAGTTTTTTAATCTCTTTGGATACCGTTTATCCAGGTAAAACAGCACATCAATATGATAACGCTCTATAAATGCCAGTTCCTTTTTCGCCTTTTCAAAAATGGTTTTGCTCTTGATATTGTTGACCAGGTTTTCACCAATATTAGGAATTTTTAACAATTTTCTCTTTTCCTCTTCAAACAAGGCTTTTGGGCTACCCGTATAGGCTATTAATCTTTTGGCAAGCAAGGGGCCTACTTTGGGAATTAAACTCAGGGCAATCTGATAAAACAATTCCTCGTTGTATAACTGTTTCATGGTTCTTAAGAAAAAATGTCGGTATGTTAAAAAAAACATAACTTTCTGACGGGCTCTATCGTAAAATCACCCCATATGGTTTCTTTAAAAATACATATTTTTAGAAAGTTAATAAAGTATTAAAAAAGGTTGGAAATTTATTAAAATATTTTGTTCTTTTGTAAAATTATGAGCCATAATTGTTCGTTAACCATAAGAAATTAATTAGTTGGGAATTAATAAAAATTAAAAGCCAAAGATGAGACAATTAAAAATTACCAAGTCGATTACTAACAGGGATAGTTCATCATTAGAGAAGTACTTGCAGGAAGTGGGGAAAGAAGAACTTTTAACCCCTGATGAAGAAGTTGAATTAGCACAGCGGATCAAGAAGGGGGACAAAGCTGCATTGGAAAAACTTACAAGGGCAAATCTGCGGTTTGTAATTTCCGTTGCCAAACAATATCAATTTCAGGGTTTAAGTTTACCGGATTTGATCAATGAGGGAAATCTTGGCCTTATTAAAGCTGCTGAAAGATTTGATGAAACCAAAGGTTTCAAATTTATTTCTTATGCTGTTTGGTGGATCAGGCAATCCATCCTGCAGGCAATAGCCGAACAATCAAGGGTTGTCAGATTGCCTCTGAACAAGGTAGGATCCATCAACAAGCTACATAAAGCTTATTCCAAGCTCGAACAGGAAAACGACAGAACTCCGACCTACCAAGAACTCGCAGAAATGGTGGATCTGCCAAAGGAAAAAGTGGAAAAAACCTTACAGCTTTCAGGTAAGCCACTGTCTATGGATGCTCCCTTTGATGACGATGAAGACGGCAGCCTCCTCGACGTAATGGAAAATTCCGATGCACCCGAGGCAGATGGCACCCTTATGAACGAGTCACTTAGCAGGGAGATTGAAAGAACCTTAAGCGTTCTTCCCGAAAAAGAAAAAGCTGTAATCAAGTATTTCTTCGGACTCGGCGTTCAGGAAATGTCACTGGAAGAAATAGGCCAGAAACTTAATCTGACCAGAGAAAGAGTGAGGCAGATTAAAGAAAAGGGCATAAGAAGATTACGCCACTCTTCCAAAAACAAGCTTCTTAAGAAATATCTCGGTTAATAAGAATTATCTTTACAAAAAAGCTGTCTGGCTCAGACAGCTTTTTTTTATAACTTAGATATTTCGAAGGCCATATTCTGTGAATTGTCGGAAAAGGGTTATGAGTGCAATACCTGATTTTCTTTATCAGTTTTATGAAGTAATAGAACTGGACAACAAAACATAAGATTATGGCAATACTATATGAGGGAGCCCGGGAAAGAATAAAAAAGCTGTTGCTGGAGATTTATCCGGAAGAAAGTCTTACCGAAAATTATTTAAACAAGCTTTATAGGCTTATTGAGGAAAACTTGGGTGATGTCACCTGCAGCCTGACCAAATGGGATGAAAGGGATACAGTTCTGATCACTTATGGTAATAGCATCACCCGGGAGGAGGAGAAACCCCTGCACACCTTGCATGCTTTTCTGAAAGAATATCTATATGATGAATTTCAATGCATTCATATATTTCCCTTTTCCCCTTATAGTTCAGATGACGGGTTTTCGGTAATTGACTATTACCAGATTGATCCCCGGCTGGGAGACTGGGATGACATCCGACAGATCAATCAGGACTTCGGCCTAATGATGGACCTGGTGATCAATCATGTTTCCAGTAAAAGCCAATGGTTCAGGAATTATCTGGAAGGAAAATCTCCGGGAAAGGATTTTTTCATTGAAGCGAACTCCCAAACGGATGTTTCACAAGTCACCCGGCCGCGAAATACCCCACTCCTCACTGAATTTCATACTTCAGAAGGGAAAAAGCTTTTATGGACCACTTTTAGTGAGGATCAGATAGATCTTGATTTTTCCAATCCCTGGGTGCTTTATGAAATGCTTCGCATTCTTTTCTTTTATATCAGTAAAGGAGCACGGGTCATCCGGCTGGATGCCATTGCCTATCTCTGGAAGGAATCAGGTACCACCTGCATTCATCTGCCTCAAACGCATAAAATTGTTAAATTCATCCGGGAGCTTGCCGAACTGATCAATCCTGACATTATCATCCTCACGGAAACCAATGTTCCGGAAAGGGAAAACCGCTCCTATTTCGGAGAAAACTTTGACGAGGCACACATGATCTATCAATTTCCCCTGCCTCCACTGATTTTATATACCCTACATAAAGGCAATTCCGAAAAACTAACTGACTGGGCTCGATCCATTCCGGATACAGAAGGGGAAGCCACTTATTTCAATTTTTCCGCATCACATGATGGCATCGGGGTTAGACCTGCAGAGGGCATCATTCCAGGAAAAGAGCTTTCAGAAATGGCCGATAAGATGAAAGATTTCGGGGGATACATAAGCACAAAAACCAATTCGGACGGCTCCGAAAGTCCATACGAAATCAACATTACCTGGTTCGATGCCCTTAAGGGAACACACAAAGGGGAAGATAACTTACAGACAGCGCGTTTTCTTTGTTCGCAGATCATCATGATGAGCCTGCGTGGAATTCCCGGTTTTTATATTCATTCGCTCACTGCAACTGAAAATGATCATGATTTGGTGAAAAAAACCGGAAAGTACAGAAGCATTAACAGGAAAAGCTGGGACTCCAATCAGTTAAAAGAAAGATTAACCGACGAAAATCACGTTGCACACAGAATTTTTACCGAGCTAAAACGCCTGATACGGATACGAACCAGCCGGCCGGCATTTCATCCGGATGCCGGCCAGGAGATTATAGATTTGGGCAGTGCCTTGTTTGCCCTAAAAAGATCACATGAATCAGGAGATACGCTTTGGAGCATCTCAAATATTACTGATCAGAAGCAGACATTTACCCTATCTGATGAGATGTTCCCAAACCAAGGATTAACGGATTTGATTGAGAACAAAACCCATCAGGTAAACCAGAATTTAACCCTGTATCCATATCAGACATTGTGGATTAAACCTGAATAGAACCTTTACTTAAACCCAGGGGTTATGGCATAACCTCATCAGGGATCTCTTCAATATTACGGATCCTTACATTCCTGAGGAACAGCTCTCCTCCTTCGGATTGAATTTGAATCTGACCCGATGACAGAGGAGTCACTTCTCCATTTTCATATTGCCCGGAATTGTAATTCACCATCACCGTTTCGCCATTAACCACATGAACAGCCTGCCTGCCAAAGCAATATAAATCAATTTCATTCCATTCTCCGAAGGGATTTTCTGCATCCTTACTTTTACTTGCAATCTTGCTCACACCCTCTTTACCGAATGGCTGCCTTTCCGCTTCCGGGTTAAACTGATAATTGCCATCGCCGGATTCCGTTACAGGTATTTCGCAATAGGTCTCGCCCATTCTGTAGGAATCACCAACATTACCGGTCATCAGCTGCATCTCATGAGAGTTTTTCCATGTATCCAATCCAGCGCCGAAAGACCCATAGCTGTGGTATAACAAACCACTGTTCCGGTTGCCATATACTTCATCTCCCCATTTGAATTCCATATGAAAATGGTAATTTTCAAACTTTTCGCTGGTAGCAAGTGCCCCGTTTACTTCACCAGAAATATGGATTACATTTTCCCCCTCCAGGGTAATGACAGAAAATACTTCCCCTGGAGTGGCCTTTTCAGCAAGGTCTTCATGACCTTCTATGGGAGTGCCTATGTAAGTTTCCCAGTTTTTAAGATCTTTTCCGTTGAATACAGGTTCCCAGTCTGTTTTTAATTGACAGGAAGCTCCCATCAACAGTACTAAGGCAAATAAAATAATGGTTGAATGTTTCATGGTTTTTTCAGTTTAGAGATTTATAAAAATTATCAGATCCGAATATAGTGTATTAAAACCAGAAATTCCAATTTTTCAGGGAAACATGTTTAATAGCGTCAGAATTATTTGTTAATAATTCGGGTTAAATGAAAAAGAAAAAGCACCGCGATATTATGTTATAAGACACATCGCCACATACCTTCCTTGAGGAGATTGCCAATACATTCAACAGGCAATGAATTCGGGGCAAAATCAAGGTTTGGCATAAGCCCGGAAATCCTCGGGCAGATTCTCGTAATAGGCCGAAGATGCCGGGATCAGGGAGGTCTGGCCATTCTTTCCCACAATCCGCAAACCATGATCCTTAGATAGTAGAAAATGGAGAAAGGCTCTGGCAATTTCGGGATTGGGAGCATCTTTAAGCATGGTTACGCCATAAACCATCGGTTCACCCTGTATGGTCATTTTTTTACCGGGTTCTCTTCCGGCTATATCCACCGAGACGGAACCATACCATTCTTCCAGATCTGGCTTTCCAAGATTCAGGGAATCCGGAAGGGTAAGATAATCCAGGCCGTGCTGCTCAGCTACGGAACGGTAAAGGAATATATAGTCAATGGTGTTGGATTCCAGAAGAGCCAGAAGATCTGTTTCTTTTGGGCGCATATATTGTTGATCCTTTGAAAGAATCTGGGTGGCCAGTTGTGGTTGGTTGTAATATTTTTCAGCCAGTTTCAACGTCAAAACCGTCCGATAGCCACAGGGATCGGAATCCGGGTCGCTTCGGCCATAGAGCACATCCTCCCGCATGATCAGGTCATACCAGTTATTTTGATTGATTTCATCACTGTATTTGGATTCATCGTGATATACAAGGGTCATTTCATTGGCGGCAAATTTAACCAGCCAATCCGTATGAACCGGTATCAGAAACTTGTCGATAACCTTATAATCGGCTGAAGCCATGATATCACAACCCCTTTCAAGATCCGTAATCTTTCGCGCACAATCAACACTTCCGGCAGCTTCCCTTTTGATATTTACATCGGGGTGATGCCGCTCAAAAGAATCGGCTACTTCCTTAAAAGAAACCGACAAACTACCTGCATGGAAAATGATCAAATCACCGGAGAGCACATCTTCATTGTTTTTATTGTTGTTTTGGATACATCCTGTAAGTGAAAACAAAAATAAAAACAAAAATGTTGACAACCACTTAATAATGAAAGTACCAGCAGGGTTTTTGGGTTTTTTCTTATTCTGAATAATTTCGATTTCAATTCATTGTTACTATAAGAGATATTCTTCAAACAACGAGTATCTCTATGTTCTAAATTCCCTTCAAACTTTTTCCACTTTACAGGCTGAAAATTTATAGGGAGGTATTCTGGAATATGGATCCAGATCACCCCGGGTTAATCTATTCACCAGGGATTCCCTGTAATGGAAAGGCATAAACAGTTCGCCTTCTGCCACACGCTCACTCGACCGTAAAATGGTCTCCAATTCACCCCGTTTGTTTAGAATCTTTACTTTATCGCCATCCTGAAATCCACTTTTGCTCACATCCTTCGGATTCATCAGCACAAAAGTTTCATTGGCAAAATCGTTCAGTGCCTTATTCCGACGCGACATGGTGGAAGTATGATACTGATAAAGGATTCTGCCCGTATTGAGAACAAATGGAAACTCATCAGAGGCTGTTTCTGATTGCTGTGTATATTCCACGGGATTAAGAATTCCAAGACCATGGGAGGTTTTAAACTGATCGGTAAACAGTGTTCTTGTTCCCGGGTGATCGGTGTCAGGGCAGGGCCACTGAAGTCCCTGCTGTTCTATTCTGTCGTAAGTAACACCTGCAAAGATGGGAGTAGCCTGACGAATTTCCTCAAATATAGCCTTAGCGTTTTTGTACTTACCAATGTTATAACCCATCTTTTTGGCAATATTCAGAATAATATTCCAGTCTTCCTCTGCTTGCCCGGGCATTTCAACTGCTTTTCGCACACGAAGTACCCTTCGGTCACTGTTGACAAAGGTACCGTCTTTTTCAGCAAAAGAAGAAGCAGGAAGAATGACATCGGCATATGGTGTGGTTTCAGTATGGAAGATATCCTGAACAACCAGAAATTCCAGATTTTTAAGAGACTCCTCCGTGTGATTCAGATCGGGGTCGGTCATCATTGGATTTTCACCCATGATGTACATCCCTTTAATCTCTCCGTCATGAGCGGCATTCATCAGCTGAACCGTTGTCAAGCCGGGTTCGGAAGGCAGTTCTTCGAAAGGAACCTTCCATAGTTTGGCCAGTTTTTTCCTGTTTTCTTCGTTTCCCACGGGAATATAACCGGGATAGTTAATAGGGGAAACTCCAATATCCGTTACTCCCTGCACGTTATTCTGCCCTCTGGGAGGATCGATGCCTGCACTTTCCCTCCCGATCTGTCCGGTTATCAATATCATATTAATCTGCGAAAAGACCATATGGGTTCCGACTTCCTGCTGGCTGTTACCCATTCCTGTGGCAATCATGGAAGTCGAACTCCTGGCATAAATCCGGGCCGCTTCCATAAATTTTTCTTTGGGAACCCCGGTGATCCGTTCCGTTTCTTCAGGTGTATACTTATCGACCAGCTCTTTAAGCTTCTGGAAAGATTCCATGCCCCCTTCAACCCTTTCTTTGATGAATTCTTCATTATAAAGATTCTCTTCGATGATCACCCGTATCATTCCGTTATAAAGCGCAACATCGGTACCCAGCCGGGGTTGTAACCAAAGATAAGCATAATCAACCATCTTGGTCCACTTTGGATCAATAACGATAATTTTATTGCCCTTATATTGTCCATTCTTAACAAAGGTAGCAGTAACCGGATGGGTTTCCACCATGTTGTTCCCAATCACAAAAAGACATTCGGCTTTGGCAAAGTCCTCTATGGAGTTACTTCCAGCTCCGCTACCCAGGGATTTAAGCATGGCAGTTACCGTTGAAGCATGACACAGACGTGTGCAATAATCCAGATTGTTGTTGCCAAAGACGAGGCGAATAAACTTCTGAAAGATGTAATTGTCTTCATTGGTGCATTTGGCAGAGCCATAACCTCCCAGTGCCTCACTTCCGTACTTCTCCTTAATCTCATTGAATTTGGTGGCAATAAGCTTAAGGGCCTCATCCCAGGAAGCCTCTACAAATTGACCATCCTTCTTGATCAGTGGCGTTGTCAGTCTGTCCGAACTTTGAACATAATCGTATCCATACCGGCCTTTAACGCAAAGCCTGCCGTCATTAGGCGACACTCCTTCCACTCCGTCGGAGCGCATGATTTTACCGTTCTGAACATAGAGCATAATCTGGCATCCTACCCCGCAGTAAGGACAGGTAGTGCGAACCTTCTTTTCCACCTTATCCACATTGATCTCGTCGCGATAAGGTTTATCTACCAGCGCGCCTGTCGGGCAAAGCTGGACACACTCTCCGCAGCCGTCGCATTCAGAATTGCCCCAGTCGTCGATACCGGCAACTATGTAAGAACCTATTCCACGCGAACTGAATGATAGTACATTCTTTCCCTGCACTTCATCACAGGCTTTAATGCAGCGGAAGCACTTAATGCATTTGGTACCGTCATAGGACAAAATGGGCGAGCTGTCATCTACGGGATACTCCATCTGCTTGTAGATGTTGGGATAAGTTCTTCTTTCTTTTATATCCAGGTCATAATGCTGAACCCAGTAATAAAATTCATCGTAGTAGGTGCCATCATAATGATCGTTATGCTCGGCAAGCAGATATTCCAGGGTGCGTCTTCTAGCCGACTCGATTTCATCATCAAAAGCGGTCACTTCCAACCCTTCTTTGGCGTTAACTGTGCAGGACATGATCAGCCCTTTCTGATCTTTGATCTTTACCACACACATCCGGCAGGCACCTGTTGGGGTAAGTTTTCTGTGGTAACACAAATAAGGGATCATGATGCCATTATCCAGGGCAACCTGCAGGAGGTTGGTGCCTTCCTGTGCCTGTATCTTTTTTCCTTCTATCTTAAGATTGACTGTTTTACTCATAACCGATACCTTTAAAATTCTTCTTTAAAATATTGTACTGCACTCCCAATGGGCAATATAGGCGAGCCTCCCAGCGGGCAAAGGGAAGTTTGCTGCATATATTCGGCTTCCTTTTTCATTTTTTCAAGCATCCTTGCACGGTTACCATCCTTCCTTTCCCTGACTTCTTCAAGCATCATCACCAGCATTCTGGTGCCTACGCGACAAGGGACACATTTGCCGCATGATTCGTGCTCAAAGAACTCCAGAATAGAGAGCATCATGTCATACAATGATCTGGATTCGTCCATTACCATAATAGCCCCTGAGCCCAGGGTAGCACCTTTTTCCTTCAGGGTATCAAATCCCATCGGGGTATCCAGCACGGATTCGTTGACAAATGTTCCTGCAGCTCCCCCAAGGATGGCTGCCTGAAAATTTTTTCCGTCTTTCATACCACCGGCAAGATCATCGATCAGCTGCCTCAATGTCACACCCATATCTACTTCATAATAACCGGGTCGTTCAATATCACCACTTATGGTAAAAATCTTGGTTCCCCCGGAATTCTCAGTGCCCACCTTTTTATGGGCCTCAGCACCTTCGGATATAATAAATGGCATATGGGCGAAGGTTTCCACGTTATTAATCAGGGTGGGCTGGTTAAACAACCCAACATTGGCGGGGAAAGGTGGCTTGATTCTCGGGTATCCACGTTTTCCCTCCAGAGACTCCAGAAGGGTCAACTCTTCTCCGCATAAATAAGAGCCGGCTCCAATTCTGAGCTCCATATCCAGAGAAAACTCACTTCCTTTAATGTTTTTACCAAGGTAACCCTTTTCGTAACAATTTTTTATTGCTCGTTCCATTTTCTCAATGGATTCAACATATTCGCCCCTAATATAAATATATGCCTTTTCTGCCCATATAGCGTAAGCTCCGAGCAACATCCCTTCAATCATCAAATGAGGATCCTGTTCCATAATAATGCGGTCTTTGTATGTTCCCGGCTCCCCTTCATCGGCATTACATACAACATATTTGGGACCGCATTTATGACACCGGGCCTGATCGGTAAATTTCACCTTCATACCGGTTGGAAAACCTCCTCCTCCCAAACCACGCAAACCGGAATTCTCCAGTTCCTGAATAATCTTTTGGGGATCCATGGTTAAAGCCTTTTCAAAAGCTTTAAATCCGCCGGCATTCAGATAATCCTCAATGCTGTAAGGATCAATAGAACCCGCGTTTTTTAGTGCTATTTTGGTCTCCTGTATCACGACTGCTGTTTTTTAAATTCCTTTTCCCGATAATAATTGATGATATTTCTAACTCTGGTTTCATCCAGATTATAATAAATGGTTTCATTAACCATCATTAAAGGGGCTTTATCGCATTGCCCCAGGCATTCGGAAGGCTCCAGGGTAAATAACATATCGCTTGTTGTCTCATTCAGCTTGATGGATAATTCTCTTTCCAGAAAATTCAACAGATTAAATGCTCCCACCATCATACACAGGGGAGATTTGCAAAAACGAATGATATATTTTCCTCTGGGATTCAAACTAAACATGGAATAATATCTTACTACTCCATAAACCGAGGCGGTGGTGGTATTCAGATATCCTGCCACCTGCCTGATATCCGCATGGGTAATGTTATTACCCGGATTTGCCCGTTGTATCTCATGCAATATGAGCAGAAGATGATCCCGGGTGGGCGGATATTTCTGAATAATTTCACTTGTATTCATAAAATATAAATTATTTAACAATAAAAATACAAGTTAGTAATAGATGAGTCAATAGAGCATGATTATTTAAATTTATTCCAGATAAATAATTGGCTCTTATAACAAAAGTCATGAAACTGTACCTAGCGGTATAGCTTCTTTATAGCAGGTTTTGAGGATAAATAAGGTAAGCTCTATCAATGATATTGTTCCTCAAGCCTTTCCCTGAACAACTTTTTATTTACTTCATTGATATCATCAACAATGGCACTGATCTTTTCTCGCCTTTCGATCTTGGTTTGCCTGCTTATTTTCTTGGCATCGCTGAAAACAATCTTATCGATCAGATAGCCGGTTTCATTGAGGCTCATGGCTACTGCCGCATTAAAGTTGTCAAAGATAATGACTGAAGGAAGATAATTTTTTGAATACTCATTAACAGCTTTAAGCACCATGGTTTTAATGTATTGTATCTGGGGGGTTCCCAGGTAATTGGCGCCGAGGATTAATTTCACAAGATCTATCGGGGCGAGTTTCCTTTCATTTCCATTTTGTCTGAGATTGTTGTATTCACGATTGCTTGTTTCCATAAAAAGGCTGATAAATTCTGCCGGGATTTCCCGGATGCCTTTCAGTTTTCTTTCCTGCATTCTCCTCCTGTATTCTTTTTTAGCATATCTCTGTTTAACAGGAACATAATACTCCCAGTGGCGGGTTCTTCTGTAGGAATTGGTTAACGGATCAGGCTTCCACTGAGTATCGGGCCTTTTCATTAAAGGTGCCGTAAGATCCAGATAATCCTGCTCCAGGGCATACAATACGGTATTCATAAAATGCGGATAACCTCCTCCGATCATATGATGGAGGGCACTCCAGAGGGTTTTGTCAGATTTCGGCTCCGAGGAACGGTGATCAATTGAATCCAGATGTTCAATTTTAATCTTCTTTAGCTGATTAATGAATTCTTCAGACAAGCGTGCAGGATAATAGGTATAATTATCGGATGGCTGTCCGTATCTTTGGCTGGCATGATGCAGCTGATTAACATCCAGAACATAGCTGCTGTCGTTAGTAAGTTCCAGTTTAATTTCGAGGTTTGAACCCCACTCCATTGACTTAATCATGGGATGTTGGGCAATGATCCCGGAAAATGTGCCAGGTACAAACAGAAACAGAATGAAGATATACTTAAAAACGCTTCTTTTCATGGGCCCGATATGTTTCATTTGCCTTTAAAGGCTTTTAACGTCGGTTGAACTTTCAGGTTACGGTATGGGCTGAATAAAAATGAATTTTTTCCACAACCGAATGCTCCGTCAGTTCGATAGGTTCCCATATCAAGCCGTAATCCGGGTAAATATTAAGAATCCACCAGATCTTTCTCCAGCAAAATATTCAGAATCTTAATGGCCGCTTCGGGTATTGGGGTCCCGGGTCCAAATATACCCATAACCCCTGCTTCATAAAGGAACTGATAATCCTGTGAAGGAATTACTCCTCCGACGATTATCATAATATCTTCTCTGTTAAGCTTCCGGAGCTCTTCCATAACCTGAGGGACCAAGGTTTTATGCCCACCAGCAAGGCTGGAAATTCCAAGAATATGTACATCATTCTCCACAGCCTGGCGGGCCGCTTCTGCTGGTGTCTGGAACAGCGGTCCTATATCCACATCGAAACCAAGATCGGCATAACCGGTGGAAACAACTTTGGCACCCCGATCGTGACCATCCTGGCCCATTTTAGCTATCATAATGCGGGGCTGACGGCCTTCCTCTCCGGCAAATTCCTTCACCAGTTCCCTTGCTTTCTGATAATTATCGTCATCTTTGGTTTCAGAAGAATACACTCCTGTTATGGAACGGGTTACTGCAACATATCTTCCAGCCACTTTCTCGCAGGCATAGGAAATCTCACCCAGGGTAGCACGTTTTTTGGCTGCTTCCACAGATAATTCAAGCAGATTTCCTTCTCCGGTGCGGGCACATTCAGTGATCCTGCCAAGAACTTCCCGGAGTTCATTCTCATCACGTTTTTCTTTTAGTGTTTTCAAACGCCTGAGCTGGGCATCACGAACTGCAGTATTGTCAACATCCAAAATTTCCATAGGCTCTTCTTTATCAAGCCTGTATTTATTCACTCCTACCCTTACTTCTTTTCCGGTATCAAGACGTGCCTGTTTTTTCGCCGCCGCTTCCTCAATACGCATCTTTGGAATACCGGTTTCAATGGCTTTTGCCATTCCTCCGAGATCTTCAATTTCCCGGATATGCTCCCATGCACGCCTGGCGATCTGATCGGTAAGCTTTTCTACATAATACGACCCGGCCCATGGATCCAAGGATTTTGTTATGTTGGTCTCTTCCTGAAGGTAGATCTGGGTATTGCGGGCAATCCTTGCTGAAAAATCAGTTGGAAGGGCAATGGCTTCATCCAGGGCATTGGTGTGCAGAGACTGGGTATGTCCCAAAGCAGCGCCCATGGCTTCAATGCATGTTCGGGCAACATTGTTGTAGGGATCCTGCTCGGTTAAGCTCCAACCTGAAGTCTGCGAATGGGTTCTGAGTGCCATGGATTTTGGATTTTTGGGATCAAACTGCTTCACGATCTTGGCCCAGAGCATACGCGCGGCCCTCATTTTGGCAATTTCAGTAAAATGATTCATCCCGATCCCCCAGAAAAATGAAAATCGGGGAGCAAAGGAATCAATATCCAGTCCTGCATCCAAGCCGGCCCTGAGATATTCCAGTCCGTCAGCCAGTGTGTATGCCAGTTCAATATCTGCAGTGGCACCTGCTTCCTGCATATGGTAACCACTTACTGAAATGGAGTTAAATTTGGGCATGTTTTTCGAGGTGTACTCAAAAATATCAGCAATGATGCGCATGGAGAAATCGGGGGGATAAATATAAGTATTGCGCACCATAAATTCCTTGAGAATATCATTTTGAATGGTCCCGCTTAGTTTTTCAAGCGGCACCCCCTGCTCCAGCCCGGCTCCGATATAAAAAGCCATTACCGGTAAAACGGCCCCGTTCATGGTCATCGACACGGTCATCTGATCAAGGGGAATCTGGTCAAAAAGTACCTTCATATCCAGGATGGAATCCACAGCGACACCGGCTTTACCTACGTCGCCTGCTACTCTGGGATGATCGGAATCGTAGCCCCTGTGGGTAGCCAGATCAAAAGCTACAGACAAGCCTTTTTGACCGGCAGCAAGATTTCTCCGGTAAAAAGCATTGGACTCTTCGGCGGTGGAGTATCCGGCATACTGCCTGATGGTCCATTTGCGCATAGCATACATAGTAGAATAAGGACCTCTCAGGTAGGGAGGGATACCTGCAGCGTATTCCAGATGCTCGAGGTTTTCAATGTCTTCACGGGTATATACCGGCTTGATGGAAATCTTTTCAGGAGTTTCCGCTACATACCCATAATCAGACTTCTTCTTTCCTGTGGCTTCTTTGTTAAACTCCGGTTGTATTTTGCTAAAATCAGGTCGCATAGCTTATTGGATTTTCTTGTGGTTTTATTCTATACCCAGCAATTGCTGGAATTCCTTTAAGGATTCTACCAGGTTCGACTTGATGTGAATAAAATGCCGGATTCCTTTTTCCTGCAATATATCGATACTGTCTTTGGGATATCCGGCAACTACTATTATTGATGTTTCTTTTAGTCGATCATATATTGCGGGAGCCAAATCCGGATACTCCTGATCCGAGGAACACACCACTACAATTTCCGGTTTTCCTTCCCGGGCTGCCTGCACCCCTTCATCTACAGAGGAAAATCCGATATGGTCCAGAATTTCAAAACCCGCAGCGGCAAAGAATCCGGAGGAAAACTGAGCCCTGGCCCTTCTCATCTTTTTATCACCAATGGTCAGCATAAACACTTTGGGCCTGCTACCCCTCATTTTATCTGTTTTATGGCGCAAATCCTCGAGTTCCTCAGCACCCCGATAAGGTTTTATGGGCTCGGCCAAGGCATCTTCTTTCTTTCGGGAAGCAGAGCGGATAGTAGATTCATCAATACCTTCATCCCTTACTTCCTGCGCATTGGGATACAAATTGACCCCCACCAGGACTTCCTTACGCATAGCAAGGTTCATATTTCTACTGTTGGCTGTTTCCTGTATCTTCTTCTGAATCATGCCTTTTTTGAAAGCATTTATATAACCACTTTCATTTTCAATTTTCTGAAAAAGCTTCCAGGCATGATCTGCAATGGATTGGGTCAGTTCTTCAATGTAATAAGCTCCGCCCGCCGGATCAGCAACCCGATCGAAATGGGCTTCTTCCTTAAGTATAATTTGTGTATTGCGGGCTATCCTTTCAGCAAACTCACCTGGCTTTTCAAATGTCTTGTCATAGGGTGTTACCGTAATGGAATCTGCACCCCCAAGAGAAGCGGACATGGCCTCTGTGGTATCCCTTAACATGTTCACATAAGGATCGTATATGGTCTGATTCCATTTTGAGGTTTCAGCATGGATTCTCATTTGGGTCGAGCCTGCATCCAAAGGCTTATAGGCTTCCACAACCTTAGCCCAAAGCATCCTGGCAGCCCTGAATTTGGCGATTTCCAGAAAATAAGCCGGTCCCACACCAAACTTAAAATGAATGTTCCGGGCTGCCTCATCAACGGCAATACCCTGATCCGTAAGAAAAGCAAGATATTCATTCCCCATGGCAAGAGCAAACGCCAGTTCCTGCACATTGGTTGCTCCTGCATTATGAATCCATTCCGCATCCACTTCAAATACAGCAAAGGAAGGCAGATCGGCGGTATCTTTAACCAACTCCTTCATTCCGGAAAATTGCTGCTCTTCAGGGCTACAAAATCTGCCATATTTATTCAGACATCCAAGCGGATTATAATCCAGGCTTCCCCTAATTTCAGCTTTATCTATTGAATCCTTACCGATTTTCTGCCGAAGCAGGGATAAAATATGGGAAGAAGCATGGCCTGCGCGGAAATTCAATTCAATGGCCGGAATGCATATGTCATTCAATAACAATTCAAAATCATCGAAACTGGGTTTAGCCGTATTATCGATTACAAAACCAAGTGAATCAACACCCCTGCTCAATACCCTAAGCGCCTTTTCATTGGCTTCTCCGAAATCCGTCAGCGCATCCACATCCTGACGAACAAACCAGCTATTGTGGCGATCCGTTTTTCCCCGAACCCATGGAAATTCAGCAGGTCGAATATCCAAGTGCCTTATATTTTTGAGATCTTCAGCCCGGTAGTAGGGACGTACGGCAAATCCCTCAAGCGGGTGCCACATCAGTTTTTTATTGTAATCCGCACCTTTCAGGTCCTGGTGGATCTTTTCTTCCCATTCCTCTGTGGATACCGGTGTAAAATCATCTCTGAAACTGAGTTTTTCCTGCAGTTTTGCCATAACAAATGCCTGTTAAATTCAGTTCAAAAATATATCATTTGCCGAATACTTTGACCGTTAAAAATATGATTTATGGCATATGTTCATTTAAGCCTAAACTTGAGTGAAACGGGCTGATGATCTGAATATTTGAAATTCAGATCACTGGTGTTCGCTTTAAGGGGAGTTACATTGGGTGAAACCAGGTAAAAATCAATGATGTTTGTCCGGGTGCTTTCGTTAAGGGGTTTATTTAACGAGCGATTGGTAGGGGTATCCGTGTCAAACATCCATTGCCATCCCGAAGGCAGGAAATCCTCCTCTATAACTGAAGCCTGATTCACAGGAAACTGTTTTCTGACTTCAGGTAAAGTATCGGATCCCGGGGGATATTGATTCCAGTCGCCGCCGGTAATTATATAATTGCCCTTCTCATATTCTTTCAGAAGAAAATTCTTCAAATAATTCATCTCCTGTTTTTTCAGCTTTCCATTGTCATAGGCGGAATTGTGGGTATTGATTACAAGCAGCTCCTTATTGTTTTTGAGGAGGAATCTTGAAACCAGGAAGCATCTGTCAAGCATAAAGAGGCTTTTGGGCCAGGCATATTTCCCGGGAAAATCATAGCGGATCACCTCTGTCGGTAAAAACCGGGTAAAAGTGGCCAGCCCGCTTTTAACCTTCCCCAATGGAGAAGTCAACGGCACGGGTACAAATTGCACATGATAATTCAAACCAAAATAACCAAAAAATTCATTCAGATGACTTTTAATTTGCCTGAACTGATTGATGTGATAACTCCTTTTTGAAGACAGATCAACTTCCTGTAAAAGAATAAAATCGGAA
The DNA here is from genome assembly GCA_964399175.1 of uncultured Bacteroidales bacterium. Classification (GTDB taxonomy): domain Bacteria; phylum Bacteroidota; class Bacteroidia; order Bacteroidales; family UBA12077; genus JAGXLC01. Next base: position 23,379 of record CAYNPZ010000021.1, read on the forward strand.
TGTCGCTTTGCACTTAATTCCTTTATGATCCCGTGAAGATTTTGTTCAGTACGTTCTTTGTTGGTTCTGACTCTATCTCCTCCATCATAGAAAAAGCTCATATCTTCACCTAAGCCGGCGTATCCTATATTCCATATCAGTATATCAAATGTATCCTTTTGCAATACAGGTGCATTTTTATTGCTTTCAATGATTTGTTTTTCATCAGGATTGTAGGCTTTAACGGTGAAATACAATAAAAACAGGAGGAACAGTGTAATAACAACACCGATGATGTATAAGGCAATTTTCAGCGCACTCATAGGAAAAAACTTTCAAAATTTGATGATAACAAAGGTAATGTTATTTTTTTAAAAGAAAGTTTACCCAGTTTGTGCTTAATATTAATTTCTCTATATTTGAACCTTTAATTCGGTTATTGACCTTTAAATTTATTCTTATGAAATTTGGTATTGTTGTCTTTCCCGGCTCAAATTGCGATCACGATACATTTTACGTACTTGGGGATATCATGCAGCATGAAGTTGTAGAGCTATGGCATAAAGACAGGAATATTAAAGATGTTGACGCCATCATATTACCCGGAGGTTTCTCCTATGGAGATTATCTTCGTTCAGGTGCCATTGCAAGGTTTTCTCCGATCCTTGACAGTGTGATTGAATTTGCCAACAAAGGTGGCTTTGTATTCGGTATTTGCAACGGTTTTCAGGTTCTGTGTGAGGCAGGTCTCCTCCCGGGCGCCTTGCTTCATAATGACAATCAGAAATTTGTTTGTAAAAACATTTACATCCTGCCTGACAACAACGACAATATATTAACCCAGGATCTGGACAAACAGCAGCCCTTAAAAATACCTGTGGCACATGGTGAAGGAAAATATTATGCTCCCAAATCCACGCTTCAGGATATGCGTATGAGAGGGCAGATCCTTTTCAGGTACTGCAACCGCTACGGGGAAATCACTACAGAAGCCAATCCCAATGATTCGCTTGAAAACATTGCCGGTATCTGCAACAAAGACAAAAACGTATTTGGGATGATGCCTCATCCGGAAAGAGCGGGAGATGAAAATTTGGGAAATACCCAGGGGAGAGCCATCTTCCAGTCAGCCATTAACCATTTATTGCCGCGATAAATTTCCTTCACGAATACAGGGAAAAAATAAGGTTACGGAAGCTTATCAGGAAAAGTGCTGCTGATCCTACCGCATCAAAGCGTGTCATCAGTTTTTTGTCCTTCGTATGAGGATAAGTAAAAAAGAAAATAATCCGCAAAATCAATTGTATAAAGAAGAAGGCGAATACTTCCAAGCTGTTCTCGTTATAAGTTTTTGCCTGATCAAAATTCAGTCTAACCATCTCTGAAAAAGCTCTGGAGAGTCCGGTGCTTCCGGTTTTCTTACCTGTGATAAGCTGGTACTGTGAAGCTACAGGATAATCATTACCAGGTTTGAAACTGGCGGCATAGGTAAATATCATAAGAAGGATTGCTGCAAAGATTAAATTGATAATCCGGTATGAATCGCTAAGATCCGGTTTCTTCATTCTTTAAACCTGGTCCTGAACAACAACTTCAGCTACTTATTTTGTTCCTCTTTGAGCTTTTCAAGTTCTTCTTCGGCCTTTTTAATATCCTGATTGGTTTCATTGGTAGCATCTTCTTCTCCCTTGATTTCACCTTCCAGATCTTCCATTTTATTCTCCAGTTCCTCCATATCCCGTTCATCTATGCCTTCTTCAGTTTCTTCTTCCACATCTCTGGAAATTTCCTCAAGATTTTCAAGCTTGTCAAACCATTTTCCTTTATCCTCCATGGCGTCCTGTATAAATGCTCCCAGAAACAGAAACCACAAGATCGCTATTGCAGAGCCCACAATAGAAACTACCAAACCGGCTGTAGTTATGCCTTTGGCTCCATTTACCTCCTTTGCCTGTGAGAGGCCAATGGCACTGAAAACGATTCCAGCGGCACCAAAAAGCAAAGCAATAATAAAAGTACATCCCATAACAGCAAGTGGGATGGATATGATCCCAAGAACCAGTCCGGCTATACCCAGCCCTTGTCCCGTGTTTGTTTTCTGTTGTTCAACCATAATGCCTTGTTGAATTTTAGGTTTCTATCAAAAATAGTAAAAATAATTTTTTCTTGTTGCTTTTATTTTGAAAAACGCGTTTGAAAATTTTTTATCATCCATTCAATCTAGTCTAATACTTCTGAAATCCAAATTATTATCATCCGTAATATGTATAGGTATCTTAAAAAAATAAAAGGAATTATTTTTATAATCTATAATAATGTTTAAATTTAGCGCCTCAGCAATGTTGTAACCTTCAAAAATTCTAAATTATGGCAAATTCAAAACAAACTAAAGGTGTTATTGCAATTCTTACAGGGGGTGGTGACGTCCCCGGCCTTAATCCGTCAATCCGCGCAGTAACGGTTCGTGCGCTACGTGAAGGATATAAAGTGATCGGAATAAAGAGAGGCTGGGCCGGCCTGGTAGAAATCAACAGGGATAAGGAGGCCGACAATTCCCATTGCTACACAGAACTAAGTGAAAGCGTGGTGAATCGTGCAGGCCGAACCGGCGGAACTTTCCTCCACAGCTCCAGGGTCAATCCGCAAAATGTACCAAAGGGGTCGATTCCCAAACACCTTCAAGACAAATACAATAAAGACACCAACGACCTTACCAGCGAGGTGCTGAACAACCTGGACTATCTGAATATCGATTATCTGATTCCGGTGGGGGGCGATGATACGCTTTCCTATGCCGTAAGGCTTTACAGAGAGGGCGTAAAAATAATCGGAATACCCAAGACCATGGACAATGACGTGGCCGGCACGGATTATTGCATTGGTTTCAGTACTTGTGTAACCCGTACCATTTCCATGACCCACATGCTTAGAACCTCTGCAGGATCTCACGAGCGTGTGCTGGTTCTGGAAGTATTCGGAAGATATGCCGGATTTACTGCCATGCTGCCAACAATGGCCGGAGCTGCTGACAGATGTGTGATACCGGAACACAAGTTCGAGATAGAGCATCTCACAGAATTACTGCTGGAAGATCGGGCTAAGCATCCAAGCAACTATTCAGTGGTACTGGTCTCAGAAGGTGCCATGTATAAGGGAGGTGAAATGGTATTCAAAGAAAAATCAAAAGATATGTACGGACATGCCAAATTAGGCGGAGTAGGCGACCTGGTTTCCGCTAAAATCAAGGAACTTTCACCTAAATTCAACAATGGCATTAAAGTAGGCACCATCAATCAGAAGCTCGGGTATCTTGTAAGAGGCGGTGATCCGGACTCAATCGATTCCATCGTTCCCATGGCTTACGGAAATCTGGCACTGGATCTTATCCTGGAAGGCCTGCATGGAAGAATGGTGGTTTTCAAACACGGCCATTATGATAATGTTCCGATAGAGGTTGTGACCAGTAAGAGCAAGAAGGTGAAAGTACAGGAACATTATAATACAGAAAGATTAAGACCACAATATAAGAGCTTCGCAATGAAACCACTCTTCATTATGACCAGCGAAGTTTAAAACAATAAAAAACGCCGGAAATTTCCGGCGTTTTTTATTTTATACCAATATAATTCAATTAATTGTAATGATAATACAAAAAATGAAGGATCGGATTTATTCCGAAATTCCGTGGCTTTAAGATTCTTCGGAATTTTTACTTTCTGATTTTGACCCTTTCTTGTTCTCCCCGGAAGTTTCCTTCTCTTTCCCTATTTTTATATCAGTCATTTCCTCCTGAAGGTCAGGAGCGTTTTCCTGAGGATTCTTGTTAAGGGCCATTTTTTTCATTCGGCGCTTCTTTTTAGGTCGCCGAACCCCATAGCTGTTTCTGAAGATCTTTCCCTTTTTGGTTTTCCTGTCTCCTTTTCCCATAAAAAATCGTCCTTTTGGTTAACAAACTGTTATTTTAAGTTAGCAGCTCAAAATTATAAAAAAAATCTCTACAATGAAAAACGGAACACGAATAGCAGGCTGATTACAATTCAGATTGCTTTCTGTCAAATAGGCAATTACCTTACATTCAAATTATCAGGTTTTCTTAAATACTGTCAGGGATTAACCTCTGGTCATTTATCCTTTCTGTCCAACACAATGATGGAAAAAGAATATTCATTCCTGTCGTCTTTTGGGTAATATTTCCTGCTGATCTCCTTCCAATGTTGCATGTCCAGCTCAGGAAAAAACGTATCGCCTTCAAATTCGGCATGCACCCAAGTAAGGTAAATCCTGTCAACAAGGGGTAATGCCATACGGTATATCTGTTCACCCCCAATAATAAATGGCTCATCATCCTGTTGGGTCAAATTCAGGGCTTTGTCCAGGGAATCCACCACTATGCAGCCTTCGGCATTGTAGTTTCGATTACGTGTAACAATGATATTGGTACGCTGAGGGAGTGGCCTTCCCTGGGATTCGTATGTTTTTCGGCCGACAATTACGTGATGGCCTTTTGTAGTAGCTTTGAAATGTTTCAGATCATCGGGCAGATGCCACAACAGTTGATTGTTCTTACCGATAACATTATTTTCCGAAGCCGCAACTATGATGGATAACATAAAAGCACAGTTAAAATTCAAACTATATAGAAACCTTACCCTTTATGTGGGGATGGGGATTATAATTTTCCAGTTTAAAATCGGAATATTCAAACCCAAAGATGTCTTTCTTCTCAGGATTGATCTCCATCGTGGGTAAATCCACGGGTTTTCTGGTTAACTGGAGTTTGACCTGCTCAATGTGATTCAGATAAATATGCGCATCCCCAAAAGTATGCACAAATTCAAAAGGTTCAAGATCGGTGGCGCGTGCAATCATCATGGTCAATAATGCATAGGAGGCAATATTAAACGGCACTCCAATGAAGAGATCAGCGCTTCGTTGGTAAAGCTGGCAGGAAAGCTTGCCGTCATTCACATAAAACTGAAAAAGTATGTGACAGGGCGGCAACGCCATATTTTTCAAATCGCCCACATTCCATGCACTTACAATATGCCTGCGGGATTCGGGATTGTTTTTGATGGAATCGATCACCTGGGATATCTGATCAATATACTCCCCATCAGGGGTTGGCCACGACCGCCACTGGTATCCGTAAATATGGCCGAGATCACCGTTTTCATTCGCCCAGGGATCCCAAATCCTTACATTATGCCCGTTGAGAAAACTAATGTTGGTATCTCCTTTTAAAAACCACAGCAATTCATAGATGATGGACCTAACGTGAAGCTTCTTGGTAGTGACCAGGGGAAAGCCCTTTTGAAGATTAAACCTCATCTGATATCCAAAGGTACTGATCGTCCCCGTGCCGGTGCGGTCGCCTTTCCGCGATCCATTTTGTAGAACATGCTCCAATAAACCGAGATACTGCTGCATAAAGACCAATTTATCATATCCAATAAACTTATAAAATTAATAAATATCTGGCAGGATTTTCCAGAATTCCTTTCAATTTATCCGATCAGTCTGATGTTTTTGTCATTCAAAAAATTAAACCAGCCTCACTTTCGACTAATTGAAAAATTTGTTCGAATTTTTTGGACACGCTTTTCAAGATTTATAATTTTAGAACAATTTAATTAAATGTTCAAATATTCAAATATGAAAGCTTCAGAGCATTATGAAAAGGAAAAGATAAGGGACCACATCATCCACATCGCAAGGGGCATATTCAGCAAATTTGGTTTCAAGAAAACCACTTTGGAGGATATAGCCGAGGGACTTGGTAAGGGCAAAAGCTCCATTTACTATTATTTCAGGAGTAAAGAGGAAATCTATAAGGAAGTTATTAACAAGGAGGCAGAAACCCTGAGAAATGAAATTAACCGGAAAGTAATCAACACCAATGATAACCCAAAAGATAAACTGCGCAATTATGTGCTCACAAGGATGCAGTTTCTTTCCGAGCTGACCAATTTCAACGAGGCGCTACGGAATGATTATCTGAAAAATTTCGCCTTCGTTGAACGGATAAGAGAAAAGTACGACAAGGAAGAACACTCAATCATACTGGATATTCTCAGGGAGGGGATGAACCAAAACATCTTCCGCCTTAAGGAGGCAGAATTTGCAGCTATGGCCTTTCTAACAGCAATGAAAGGCCTGGAAGTTGCCCTTTTCATAAAAAAAGAATATTCTATAGAAAATCTGGAACAGAGACTGGATGAAATGCTTGATATCATCTTTTACGGACTGGTTAAAAAAGATTAATAAAAATGAGGAAAATGCGATTAATGAATAAAAATAGCCGTCTATTCTGGATATTCCTTTTATTGCCATTTTTTACCGGTACCTTAAGGGCACAGGAAAAAATGACGCTTCAGGAATGCCGGGAACGGGCAATGAAACAGAACAAAAAGATAGAAATAGCCAATGAAAATGAATTGGCGGTCAATTCTTTGGAAAATTCAGCGAAAACCCTCTACTATCCCAATATCAAATTTAACGGGGGATACTTTCGGATGAACAAACAATTGAGCCTTTTCAGCGAAAACATGTTCCTGCCGGTTGTCCCTCAGGAAGTATTCAGAAATGGATTGTCAGTGCTTGATCCGAGCAAAAACCCGGATCTTGTCAGGGAAACCATGGTGACTCAGGATGTCAATGGCATTCCAGTCCCCGTGGAAGATCCGGAAACGGGCAATCCCCTGTTTGATAAATATGCCATGCTTCCAAAAGATAAAGCCAAATTTGATCTTCAAAATGTCTTCTTCGGTAATATTGGACTGCGGCAGCCCATTTATACCGGCGGAAAAATCAGGGAAACCCATAATATAGCCAGATACAGCAGGCAAATGATGAAGGCGAGAAAGCACGTAAGCAAATCGGATGTAATTGTTGAAACCGATGAGCGTTACTGGGAAGTCATTTCTCTGAAAGAAAAGGTAAAACTGGCGGAAGAATACCTCAAACGTCTTAAAGCTCTTTTGGAAGAAGTAAGAAATCTCCATGAGGAAGGGATTGTCACCAACAACAAAGTTATGGAGGTAGAGGTAAAGAAAAACAAGATAGACCTCAGGCTGACAAAAGCCAGGAATGGCCTGGAACTGGCCCGTATGGCACTAAATCAGACGCTGGGTTTTCCGCTGGACACGCTCATCAACCTGTCCGACAGCCTGGGGAGCGTAGATAAACTAACCAACCCGGAAACCTATAAAAACCAGGCTTTAAACCAGCGCCCGGAGATCAATGCTCTTAATAAAGGCGTAAAAGTTGCGGAATCCGGTGAAAAACTGATGCAATCAAGATACCTTCCCAATGTAGGGCTAACTGCCAACTATACATTTAGCAATCCCAATCCGTTTAACGGGTTTGAAAGTGAATTCGGGGGTACAACCAATGTAGGTGTATTTGTAAACATTCCCATCTACAACTGGGGAGAGCGCAGACACACCCTGGATGCAGTAAGGCACAAAAAGAGAGCCAGTATGAAAAAACTGGAGCAAACCCGTGAACTCATCTCACTGGAAGTAAAGAAAGCCGTTTTCCGTTACAATGAATCCATTAAAAAGATTGAAATGACAGAATCTTCACTGGAACAGGCAAAGGAAAACCTGGATATCACAAAAAACAATTTTGACGAGGGAATGGCTAAATCCAGCGATGTTCTGGAAGCCCAATCCATGTGGCAGGAAGCCTATTCCGACTATATAGATGCCATGACCGAATACCAGCTTAACAAGACCAAACTTATGAAGGCATCAGGACAATTGATTCAAAACGAAAAACAATAAAACGATGAAGCATATGAGAGGTTTATTCATTCCATTATCCCTGTTCATAGTTTTTATGGGATGCAATCAAAGCAGCGAGAAAGCAGAAGAAACACAAGACCATACAGTTAGTGTAACTACGGAGAAATCCAGGGAGATTACCTATAACCCGGAAAAAACATACAGCGGAAATACATCACCCTATAAAGAGGCCAACCTGGGAACTACTTTACCCGGAAAAGTTGAAAAGATCCACCATGATGAAGGAACCTATGTATCGGAAGGGACGCTCCTGGTGGAGCTTTCCGCGGAGCTCTATGCCCAGGCACTGGCAGAAAAAAACTCCCTGGAAAAGGACTACAATCGCGTGCAAAGATTAAGAGAGAAGGGAAGCGTAACCCAACAAAAATTGGATCACATCAAGGCAAAATACAAGGCGGCAAAGGCAAAAGCACGCATGATGAAAGAGAACTGCGAGGTACGGGCACCTTTCTCAGGGGTTATCGTCGAGTACCTGGTAAAAGAAGGTGAAAACTTCATGTTCTCCCCCGGACTGAAGCCCGGATATTCACATACTTCAGGCATAGTCCGGTTTATGCAGCTCAGCAGGCTCAAAATCAAAATTGATGTGAATGAACAGGACCTCAATGACATAAAAAAAGGGCAAACCGCACAAATTCAGTTTGATGCATTTCCCGACACAACCTTTAAGGGGCAGGTTACCCATATTGCCCCGATTCTTTCTACAGCAACGCATTCAGCAAAAGTCGAGGTTACAGTCAACAACCGCCAAGGGAAACTCAAACCGGGCATGTTCGCTACAGTGGATATCAGGATGCCCGAACGAAAGGACGTATTTATTCCTCTGAATGCAATTTTCCGGCAAACCGGAACCGGCAACCATTATGTTTTTATTGTAAACGACGAAAAGCAGGCCATCCGCAAAGGGGTAACCCAGCTTTATACAAAAGATAAGCAGGTTGCAGTAAAAGGAATAAAGAAAAACCGGGATGTTGTTGTCCACGGAAAAAATAAGCTGAAGAGCGGTGATCAGGTGATTGTGGAAAATCAATAGAACCAAAAAAGCTTATTAAAACGAACATTTATGAGACTACCAAAGATTGCAGTAAATAAGCCAGTAGCCACCACAATGGTCTTTCTTGCCATTATGCTTTTTGGTCTGGTTTCACTCGACAGACTTCCTCTGGATATCATGCCTGAAATGGAGCTCCCCACGTTGACCGTAATGACGGTTTATCCGGGAGCTTCAGCTGAAGAAGTGGAAGAACAGGTAACCCAGCCCCTGGAGGAGATCCTGGCAGGCACGGAAAACCTCAGGGAAATCACCTCCAATTCAAGGGAAAACGTTTCATTCATCTCCCTGGAGTTCGACTGGGAGGCTGATATTGCTGAAGCGTCCAGCAGCGCGCGGGACCTGATCGAACTGACAAAAAGAGAACTGCCTGACGATGCAGGCAGTCCTGTGATCTATAAAGTCAATTCATCTATGTTTCCGGTATTGGTATATGGAGTAACTGCACAGGAAAATTATGATGCAATCAATGAAATCATAAAGGATGATATTGCGGGACCCATTAAAAAGATAGAAGGCGTAGGATCGGTAATTTACGTAGGTCAGCCTGAAAGGGAGATAAAAGTGAGGGTAAATCCCCGAAAGCTGGATGCTTACAATCTGGCTGTCGATGAAGTGGCTTCAATACTGAAGTCTGAAAACCTGAGCATCCCGGCAGGCAACATTAAAGTCGGACCCAGTGATTTTTCCGTCAAGGTGCCCGCACAATTCGAAAGCACGGACGAAATAAGGGACATTCCACTGGTAAATTTTAACGGCGGGATCATCAAGCTGAAAGACATTGCCACCGTAGTTGACGGATTCAAGGACAAGGATGTGTATGCCCGGAACAAGGAAGGTAAGGGCGTTGCGCTGATGATACAAAAGCAAACCGGCGTCAACACGCTAAATGTTGCCTCGTCGGTACGGAACGAAGTGAGCGGGCTCAGAAAGGAATTGCCCGATGATGTAAAGATTTTTGAAATCATGAATACCGATGAGCTAATCGTACAATCCATCGGGAACCTTTCAGAAACCCTCTGGTGGGCGCTTCTTTTCGTGGCCATCGTGGTGTTCTTTTTCCTTCGGGAATGGAGAAACAGCCTGATTGTAATACTAACCATCCCCTTCTCACTCATCATAGCCTTCATCATCATGTTCGCGGGGGGATACACCATCAACATTTTCTCCCTGATGTCGCTTGTCATAGCAATCGGGATGGTGGTAGACAACGCCATTGTGGTACTGGAAAACATTGTACAGCATATCGAAAAAGGAAGCCGGCCCAAACAGGCTTCCATATTTGGCACACATGAGATGGGAATGGCCATCACCGCCTCGACGGCTACTACGCTCATGGTGTTCATTCCCATGATCTTCGTAGGTGGGGTGGTAGGACTGCTTTTCAAGCAGCTTGCAGTACTGACCTCCGTCACAATGGTGGCCTCTTTGGTGACATCCCTCAGCTTAACACCCACAGCTGCCTCCAACTTACTCAAAGGCATCAGGGAACACAAAAGCCGTCACAATCAGGGACGGTTTTACCAGTGGAGCGAACGGATATTTGAACATATTGAAGGCCTCTACCGTCGCTCCCTGCACTGGGCGGTTCATCATAAAACCATAACCCTTCTTACAGCACTTGCAATATTCGCAGTAACACTCTACCTGGGAAGAGGCCTTGGAACGAATTATATTCCCGAATTTGATGCCGGGGATCTTGCCGTAGTGATAGAAACCGAGGTTGGTAGCAAGGCCGGAGAAACCGACCAGGCAGCCCAAAAGGTGATGCGGATCATCCGGGAGGAAGTTCCTGAACTGGATCCCGGCTCTGTCGCTTCTGTCAGCGGGCAGACAGAAGACGGAACCCTCAGCTCAGTAGGTTTTGAGGAAGGGAAAAATGTGGCCACCATCCTGGCTCATCTTAAACTACCCGGAAAAAGGGAGCGCTCGGCCAAGGAAATTGCCGCAGACCTGAGGGGAAAAATCAGAAAAATCCCCGAAATAGAAAGCTTTAATATTACGGCAGGAAGCATTCTCTCCGAAGCCATTACCGGAAATGTGAAGCCCATTGAAGTGGAAGTGACGGGCAACAACTTTGATGAGCTGAACAGCACTGCTAATAATATCTATAATGAAATCAGGGACATTGAGGGCCTTACCGATCTGCAAACCACCATTGACAAGGGAAAACTCGAAGTCCATGTGGTTATTGACAAGGAGAAAGCAACGGATATGGCACTGAACTCGGCAATGATTGGCAAACAGATACGGAGCAGCATCTATGGGACAGATGCCGGAGAGTTGACACAAAGCGGCAACGAATATGCCATCAACGTGCGCTATGCACCCGATTACCGAAACAAAATAGAAACCATCAACAATATAGAAATCACCAACCTGAAAGGTAAGCAGATCCCGTTGAAGGCCGTTGCTGACATCAGGCAGGAACTTGGACCGCAGCAGATCAACAGAAAATCCCAGCAAAGGATTGTCAAGGTAATGGCCAACCTGCAGGGTATATCCCTTGGAAGGGCAGCCAACAAAGTTCAGGCAAAGATTGACCAGGCCAATGTTCCAACCGGCGTAGAGGTGGCCATAAAAGGCCAGCTTAGCGAGCAGGAACAAGCCTTCGGAGACCTTTACCTGATCCTGGCAATAGGTATTATGCTCGTTTATATGGTAATGGCAGGGCAGTTTGAGTCGTTTAAAGATCCGTTCATCATTATGTTTGCCCTGCCCTTTACCTTTGTGGGGATCATATGGGCGTTCTTTGCAACGGGACTTACTTTAAGCGTTACCACTTTCATAGGTGTGATCATGTTGATGGGAATTGTGGTAAATAACGGAATTGTACTGGTGGACTACACCAAACTGCTCAGAAAAAGAGGTTACAGCCTTTATGAGGCTGTACTTGAAGGTGGACGATCGCGTATGCGCCCTGTTTTGATGACGTCATTCACTACCATGCTGGGGATGCTCCCCATGTCGGTCAGCCAGGGCATGGGAAGGGAGATGTATTCTCCCCTGGGTGTAACCATTATTGGTGGATTGCTGATCTCCACCATTGTAACCCTGATCATTGTTCCAACAATATACACCGTATTCCATATCAAATCTGCAAACGAGGAAAAATAAACAAGCACCATGAAGATGATATATGTAACCTGTAATGTAAGCGTCAGAGAACCCCTGATCAATATGCTTGAAGATAATGATGTAAGCGACTACCAAATCATTGAGGAGGTTCCCGCAAAAAATGTAAAGGGAGAGCCCAGGCTGAATACAGCAGTATGGCCCAGTCACAATTCAGCTGTATTCATGCAGTTCAGTGATAATGACCGGGCCAGGGAAATTTTACAAAAAATTAAAGATTTCAATAAAGAAGCCTATAATGACAATGAACTTGTTACAGCATGTATGTGGGAGCTGGACGAGTATTTTTATGACTGAAAATTGACTCTACTTAATAACCCGGGTTTGTATCCGGGTTACTTTCATTTAAGAATCAACCTTTATCCCGTTTTTTGTCCAGGAACTCATATATGGCCGAAAAATCCTTCTCCGAATACCCTTCCTGTTTAGCGAAGCCATAAATTTCCTTGATCACATTCACGGCAGGAAGAGCCAGTTCCTGTTCATATGCTGTTTGCGAAGCTAGTTCCAGATCCTTCTGCATCCATTGTAACGGAAATTCTGCATCATATTCACCCTGCTCCATCTTATCTCGTTTTAAAGCAATAAATGGAGCTACTACCGGCGATTGCAGAAGTACATCGAGTAACAGCGACTGATCAAGCCCAAGGGACTGCCCCAGATTCACCCCTTCGGCAAAGGCGTACATGGCCTGGCCAAGCAACAGGTTAAATACCATCTTAAGGGAACTGCCCTTGCCGTTCTCCCCGGTATGAATGTATTTTTTCCCCATCACCTGGAATAGCGGAGCACAGAAATCCACTGTTGCTTTCTCACCGCCTACAAGAAAAAGCAGCTCACCCTTCTCCGCGGGATCTTTTGAGCCGGCCACGGGAGCATCCAGAAATTTGATGTCCCTCTCCTTACTTAGAGCGGTCATTTCTTCGGAAAAAGATGGATTTACCGTACTGGAATCCACCCAAATGGCATCCGTTCGCATATGAAAGAGGAACCCGTCATCCCCTAAAGCAAGCTTCCGGACTACCTCAGGCGAGGAAAGCATCGTGAATAAAACATCTGACTCTTCTGCTACCTGAACAGGGGTATCCTTCCAGATTACATGATCATCTTTAATCAGTTCCTCAGCCTTGTTTTTGCTTCGGTTGTTAACGTAAAGCTCGTAGCCTTCACTGGCCAGATTTCCGGCCATGCGGCTACCCATAATGCCCAATCCAATGAATCCTATTTTCATAAGCCTTGTTTTTTTTAGTTATTGTTTTCTCTAAGATAACAATTATTAACGGATGGGGTTGAAATCGACAAACACCATTTTCCGGGACCATTACATATTAAAAGCACATCGCCTCTCTTGCACCCTGATAAGATTGACACCGAAAGAGCAAGTGGTGTTTTTAAACAATACAACAAATTTTTCATAGTTTTGTACTCGTTAATATCTATTATATAATAGTCCAGGAGGAGTGGCAGAGTGGACGAATGCGGCGGTCTCGAAAACCGTTGTCCGGCAGCCGCCGGACCAGGGGTTCGAATCCCCTCTCCTCCGCTAAAGGCAGTAAATATAAAGTTCTAACCAACCTACCCTGTTTGCATTCATGTTGATCGGAAGGGATCACGAGCAGCCTATGAGCGCCTGCCATTGCGGGTAGTGAGTAATCCCCTCTCCTCCGCAAGAAATGAAAGAATGCCTGCCCGCAAGCAGGCGGGCCTGCGGGCCAAAACGAAGTGGAGGCGGGATTGAATGATTGGTTGATTGAATATAAGCATGAATGACTGGGCTAATTGTTAATTGTTATATTGTTAAGCCTTCCTCTATCATTATTGGTCTTCTAATTAAAGCATCTGCGGTAACAAGCTTATGTTACAGAATTGTACGAGCGTGCTTTGTTCCTATTCCCATCTTTTAGCCTTCTCATCCCTTCGTCCAATCGTGCCTTCGGGCCGTTACGCCCTTGTAGAGGGCCAATAGCGATAGCACCATTTCGCTCGTCGATCCATCGGCGCCCCGTT
>CAYNPZ010000022.1:0-36768 GCA_964399175.1 uncultured Bacteroidales bacterium
CGGGCAAAAAGCGGGCCCTCAGAGGCGCCGATGTGATACATCTCCAGTCTTTCAGGATTAATCCCAACCTCCTCAATTTTCTTTTTGGCATAATTCACTCTTTTCTTTGCCCTGTAATTCCCTTCCAGGAAATGACAGCTCCCTTCTTCACAACCGGCCACCATCACGCCATCCGCTCCGTCGACGAAAGCCTCAAGCAGCATATTCACATAAACCCTTCCTGTACATGGCAAGCGTACGATTCTAATGTTGGTAGGATACTGCTGACGCATTGTTCCCGCCAGATCAGCAGCAGTAAAGGCACAATAATGACAGCAAAAAGCAATGATCACCGGTTCTATTTCTTTTCCTTCAGTTTCCATTTTTAGTGTTTGGCTCAAATATTAAACATTTGTCTTCTAAAATTTATATTTCCTGCAAGATGGATTTAAAAAGCGCATGTTCCTGCTGATCTGTAAAAGTTAGCAATTGAATGGCCTCAGCCGGACAAGCAGCAGCACAATTGCCACATCCCTGACACTTCGCAGGATTTACCTCCGCTTTGCCATTGTCATTTATAAATGGGGCATTAAATACACATTCCCGAAGGCAGGTAAGGCAAGCTGCACATTTATCTTCATCGATCACTGAAACAACACCTCCGACTTCGAGCGAATCTTTTGAGAGGATAGTGCCAGCCCTTCCTGCTGCAGCCAGTGCTTGTGTGATGTTTTCCTCCGTATTCTTCGGTGAATGAGCCAAACCACAAAGGAATACACCTTCATTGGCAAAATCTACCGGCCGGAGCTTGGTGTGCGCCTCCATGAAATTGCCGTGCTCATCAAGAGGAAGCTTCATCAACTCTGACAAGTGCTGATTGTTTTCCCGGTTAGCAACAATACCGGCACTAAGCACCACCATATCCGCATCAATTGTAAGATAATCACCGATAACCGTGTCATTGACTTTAACATAAAATTTTTCTTGCTCAGCAGTTACTTCCGGATATTCCTTGTCCGGGAAATGAATAAACTTAACCCCGAGTTTTCTGGCATTCCGGTAAAATATCTCCCGGTAGGTATAGGTCCGCAGGTCGCGGTAAAGAATATACACATCTGCTTCAGGATCTTTTTGCTTTATCTCGATGGCATTCTTTATGGCTTCACTGCAACATACCCTTGAACAGTAAGCATGATCATTATCGCGGCTGCCAACGCACTGGATCATAACAACGGTATTAAACCGGTCCCGTTTTTCAATTTCGCTCTCCAACTCTCGTTGGGTGATAACCTGGTCATAATTACCATACAAAAATTCACCGGGTTTATATTCTTCTGCTCCTGTGGCCAGTATGATTACCCCATGATCAATATCAACTTCATGTTCACCCTGCAAACGACTGGTAAAATTTCCAACAGAACCGCTAACAGAATGCACAGTGGTGTGCATATACAAATCAATCAGCTCATGTTCTTTTACTTCTTTAATCTTCTGATTCATATAGGCAATCCAATCCTCATCATCCAGATTTTTTCGGAGGTAAATGAGGTTGCCTCCCAATTGATTCTCCTTTTCCACCAGATGAACCCTAAAACCTTGATTGGCCAAGGATAAGGAAGCATTCATACCGGATATACCACCTCCAATAACCAAAGCAGATCTGTTCACTGAAATCTTGTTTAATACGATGGGTTCCTGCAGCCTGGATTTCCCTACACTTCCCCTTACCAGTGACTTGGCTTTTTGGTTAGCCTTTGCAGGTTCCTTTTGATGTACCCAGGAACACTGTTCCCGGATATCGGTCATCTCAAAAAGGTATTTATTCAGTCCTGCCTCGCGCAGCGTTTCCTGGAAAAGTGATTCATGGGTCCGGGGCGTACAGGAAGCAACAATCACACGATTGAGCTCTTTCTCCTCGATGATTTCTTTAATCCTTTTCTGGGTATCCTGGGAACAGGTATACAGGGTATGTTCGGCATGTACCACACCAGGTAAGGTCTCTATGTATTTGCTTACCTTTTCCACATCTACAACGGAAGCGATGTTGATTCCGCAGTGACAGACAAAGACGCCGATTCTGGGCTCCTCGCCCTTCGTTTTCTTTTCTACCGGGTATTCTTTAATTTGTACTTCCGTATTCCGAACCGACCGGAGCATTTCACTGCACAATGCTGCTGCTGCACTGCCTTGCATAACCGTTTCCGGAATGTCCTTCGGACCATTACCAGCACCACACAGAAAAATTCCTTCTTTACTTGAAGTTAATGGTTGTAATGACTTCTCCTCAAAAAATCCAAACTGGTTTCTTTTTACATTCATAATGTTGCCCGATTGTTCTATGGAAGGATTGGCTATCAGGCCAACCGAAAGAACAACCATATCAAACTCCTCTTCGACTACCTGCTGGCCGTCAGCCTGGTTAACATACTTAAGCAGCAGGTTTTGGTTCAGGGGATTTTCCTTAACTGCAGAGATCTGGCTTCTTACAAAGCGAATACCCGATTCATGTTTGGCACTTTCGTAAAAGGTTTCAAATCCTTTTCCAAAAGCCCGGATGTCAATATAAAAGATTGTGGGTTCTATATCCGGATTGTGCTCTTTGGCGATCATGGCCTCTTTGATAGCGTACATACAACATACGGAAGAACAATAGTCATTTCCGGTTGTAACATCACGAGAGCCCACACATTGGATCCAGGCGATCTTTTTGGGTGTTTTTCCGTCATAGGGTCTCTGAATATGTCCTTCATATGGTCCGGAAGCACTGAGGATCCTTTCAAATTGCATGCTGGTAATCACGTTGGGATAGATGCCGTATCCGTATTCCGGTTTTTCCCGGGCATCAAAAGGCAGAAATCCGCCGGTAGCTATAATGGCCCCAACCTTTATCTCACGCGTCTCATCCTGCTGATTGTGATCAATGGCATTGGCCTTGCATGTTCTTACGCATTCCATGCACTCAGCACAACTGCCGCACTGTAAACAACGTTTTGCCTCATTGATGGCCTCCTCACGGGTAAATGTCTTTTCCATCTCCTCAAATCCCTTATTCCGATATTCCGGGTCAAGCAGGCGGGGATGAATTCGTTCTTTCTGAGTTTTATCAACGCCTTCGGGGAGTCCGGCATATCTTTCCGGCGGGATAACCGGTGTACGGTCTTTTCTTAAATCCTGACCAGTCAGATACCGGTCAATGGATTCAGCGGTACGATGTCCCTGGGCAACCGATTCTACCAGTGAAGACGGACCAAGCACTGCATCACCTCCAGCAAATACTCCTTCAGTGGATGTGCCGAGTGTTAATGGATCTGTTGAGATTATATTCCTGTCTGTATCCAGGAGCTGCTCCACTTCAGAAAGATCACATTCCTGGCCGATAGCCAGAATAAGGGTATCAGCAGAAACGGTTTCTTTCTTCTCCGGATCAACCTCCAAAGAACGGTTTCCTTCGTCATCATAAACCGTATAACATTTTTCAACTTCCAGGCCGGTGACTTTCCCCCCTTCGCCCAATATGCATGAGGGATTCCATGAATCCATGATTTTGACACCTTCTTGCAAAGCCTCTTCAATTTCCCAGCTATGGGCAGGCATTTCCGCTTTTGTGCGCCGATAAACGATTGTTACCTCCGAACCCATACGCAAAGCTGTTCGAGCTGTATCGATGGCCACATTTCCTCCGCCAATCACGGCTACTTTTTGTCCCAAAGCAGGTTCTTCTCCCTCATTCACCTGTTTCAGAAAAGGAATTCCATACTCCACACCTTCTAGGTCACCACCTTTTATGGATACTTTTTTAGCGTTCTGTGCACCAATGGCAAAAAACACTGACTGGTAACCCGCTTCTTTTAAGTCATCCATATTAAAGTCCCGTCCGTATGCCTGACCGGTTTTTAATTCAATGCCATCCTGGATCAGAAGATTGATCTCATAATCCAGGTAATCTTCAGGAAGGCGGTATTCAGGTATACCCGTACGCATCATTCCGCCAGGCTTCTCCGCTGCTTCGAATACGGTTACCTGGTATCCCTTTTGGGTCAGATCGTGGGCACAGGTCAACCCTGCAGGCCCCCCTCCGATAACAGCTACTTTTCCGCTCCTTATCTTTTGTTCAGTATTCTGGATTTCTATGTTGGTTCTTTCAACTGATTTACCTGCCTCCAGCAATTCTTTCTCATAATCGGCTGCAAACCGTTTCAGGTTGCGAACGGAGACCGGTTCATCAATCTCGGAGCGATTGCAATTGTCTTCGCAAGGATGATGGCAGATTCGTCCACACACTCCTGCAAAAGGCATTTTCTCCCTGATCAAATCCAAGGCCTCCAAAAACTTACCTTTGGCGATAAGTGCCAGATATCCCTGAACATTCACCCCTGCAGGACAGGTACCACGACAAGGAGGCGGATCACCGGATTTGTCAATGGTAAATACGTTGGGAATGGCCTGGGGATATAATCTGTAAATGGCTTTTCTGCGGGAAAGCTCCCCGTTAAAGGCATCCCGTCTTTCCACCGGGCACTCCGGTTCACATTCACCACAACCATTGCATTTTTCTTCATCTACATAGCGGGCTTTCTTATTGACCGTAACCGTAAAATCTCCGGCTTCTCCCTGAAGATCCATAAGTTCGGCATAGGAAATTACTTCTATATTCAGATGCCGACCCGTTTCCACCAGTTTGGGAGAGATCATGCACATGGCGCAATCATTGGTAGGAAAGGTCTTGTCCAGTTTGGCCATGTTACCGCCAATGGAAGGCTCCTTTTCCAGGAGATACACTTTCAGGCCCAGCTCAGCACTATCCAATGCTGCCTGCATACCCGCAATACCACCACCTATAATAAGAACCGAACCCGTTTTGTCTTTATTCATATGTAAAATAAAAATATCTTACTTTTTAACTCACATTATTTTTCAGGGAAGGGGTTCCATTTTTTCAAAATTCTTATCCAGACCCACTTCCTCAGGGGTCATCCCGAATGCAAGCCCCATTAATTGGGTAAAAAACGGAACTGGAATGGACTCGTCTATGGAATATTCACTTCGTATTTTGCCCTGTTTGGTATCCAGATTGGTCTGACACATGGGACAGGAAACGGTAATACAGTCAGCAGTTCTCAGGCTTGCATCTTTCAGGATTTTTCCGACCAGTCTTTCCGAGATCGAATCCATTGTCAAAAACAAGCTGGCGCCGCAGCATTCGGTTTTATATGACCAGTCAATGGGTTCTGCACCCAGTGTCTTGACAAGATTATCCATGCTCATGGGATATTCCATGGTATCAAAGGATTCCATACCGGGAACCCGGGTGTTCAGGCACCCGTAATATGAAGCAACCACCAAGCCGGATAAGGGGTGCGTAGCCTTTGAGGCGATGGTCTCCAAACCTATTACATTAACAAAGAAGTCCAGAATGTTTCTCACCTTAACAGTGCCCTTATAGCTGCAGCCACTTTCACGGCTTAAATCTTCCAGCAACTGTTTATCCTGCATCAGTTCGTAGCTGGTTGTGGCCAGTCTGTGAAAACAGGATGCACAGGGTACTACGAGCTCCTCATATCCTTGTTTTTCAGCTTCAGCGAGGTTTCTCAGATTAAGCATCAGGTTCATCTTCTGGTCGATCGACTTAACCGATGTGGCCCCACAACAATTCCAGTTTTCCATAATGGAATAATCAACACCCAGCACTGAAAACACCTTTTCGATGCTCATCAAATAATTGCTGGCGCTTGTTTCCAGACTACACCCGGGGTATAATCCTACTTTCTTTCCCATAATGTCTTCCTATTTTAAGAATTTATATGGTTTTCGCCTGAAAGTTATGATAAAATTCTGTTCATCCGGCGTTTCCTTCTTCTTATGTCCAATAGTTTATGCACCCATTTCCGAAAACCTTTTACCGATCTTGGGGGTAATAATTTGAGTTTATCCTTCAAAAACATTTTGGGTGCAAGCAAAGCATTTTTAAAAGGTTTCATGAGGCGCAGGTTGTATTCACCCATAATAAAAAGCTCATGAGCCTTTCCTCTTCTGAAAACATCCTGGGCAAAAACCTGGTGGAATTGATAAACCTCGGGTATCTGAGGTTTAAAACCTCGGTCAATGGCTTTTTGCTTGAGATCATTCATCACAGAAGTGATGTTGATATCATTTGGGCACTTCACGGCACAGGCGTAACAATTGGCGCATATCCAAATGGTACGTGAATTCAGCACCTCTTCTTCCAGCCCCAGGGAGGCCATATGAATGACCTGATGGGGCAGGATATCCATATCCTCTGCAACAGGACAGCCATTGGAACATTTGGCACACTGATAACACAGTGATGTGTCACCCAGACTTTCATCCACTGAATCCAGCAAATGTGTATTCATAATTTTATTTTTTATCGGGTACATGGGGTGTAAAGCTCTTCTCATAAAGTGTTTTGACTTCTCTGAAATCTTTTGCCAGATTGTCATATAAGTCAATTGCCGCATGGGATTTATTCAATGTATAAAAATGAATGCCTGGTGCGCCATTGTCTAACAGATCACGACACTGATTGATGGCTACCTCTAGTCCCCTTTTGTATACCTCATCTGGCTTATCTTGATAAGGTTCAATTTTTTTAGCAATTTCATCAGGGATGGTGGCCCCTATTTTGCCTGCAAATTTCTTAATGCTCTTATAATTCGTTATAGGAATGATCCCTGGGATAATCCGGCACTTTATACCTTTCTGTTCGGCTTTATTGACAAAATCCCAGTAGTATTGATTGTCAAAGAACATTTGGGTAGTCAAAAAATCGGCTCCTGCATCCACCTTGATTCTCAGATTAATCAGGTCCTCTTCCACGTTGGGCGCTTCCAGGTGTTTTTCGGGATAAGCGCCTGCGCCTATACAGAAATCATAGTTTTCATTGACAAATCTTACGAGGTCGCTACCATAATTGAAACCGTCGGGATTTTCAGGAAATTCAGTCTGTCCTTTAGGTGGATCGCCCCTTAAAAGCATGACATTCTGTATTCCCATATCCTGAAGAACCCGCATGTCATATGCTATTTTCTCCTTGGTGGCGTTTAGACATGTATAGTGCGCCATACAAACAAAACCAAGATCGTTATGAAAAAGGTCCACCAGGTTGAACGTATTTTCCTGCGTGCTGCCTCCAGCCCCGTATGTGACCGTAACAAATGAGGGATCCAGTTTCATTAACTGACCTGCATTGATACCAAACTTCACAGCACTCAGATAATCCTTTGGAGGGAAAAACTCAAAGGAAAATGTCCGTTCCTGCTTCTTAAAAATTTCAGTAATTTTCATAATATTATTTTTTCACTTCTTTTGATTCAACATTCTGTTAAAAACCTTATATCTCTTTATTTATAATCCAAAACGGGATAAAGCCATTTCTCTGCTTCGTCTATTCCAATACTGGCCCTTTCTGCATAATCGGCCACCTGATCCTTTCCGATTTTTCCAATACCGAAGTATTTGGATAAATCGTGGGCCATATAAAATCCTGCTACTGAACTGGCAGGTTTCATAGCCAGACTATCGGTAAGTGAAATGCCTATTCGTTCCTTGACTTTCAACAGCTCAAATATGTGTGTTTTTAATGTGTGATCGGGACAAGCCGGATAACCGGGCGCCGGCCGGATGCCTTTATAATTTTCCTTAATCAGTTCTTCGTTGCTCAGACGTTCACGGGGTTCATATCCCCAATATTTTTTTCTCACCCATTCATGGAGCACTTCAGCAAAAGCCTCTACCAATCTGTCAGCTATGAGTCTGAACATGACACTGTTGTAACTGTCTCCTTCCTCTTTAAACTGCTTAACGTATTTTTCCGTCTCAAAACCAGAAGTAACGGCAAATCCACCAAAATAATCCCTTATTCCTGAATCCACCGGAGCAATGAAATCGCTTAATGAATAAGTGACTCCATTCTTATCACGAAGTTGTTGCTGCCGCAACATGGGTATCCGTTTGAAAATCCTCTTCCTGGAATCATCCTTATAAACAATTATATCATCGCCCTCAGAGTTAGCAGGGAATAAGCCTATAATGCCTTTGGGCCTAAGCAAATTATCCTTTACAATTTTATCCAGGATCTCCTGGGCTTCATCAAAAAGCCGTGAGGCCTCTTTACCTACCTTCTCCTTCTCCAGTATACTGGGGAATACACCTTTCAATCCCCAACCATGGAAGAAAGGAGTCCAATCAATATACTTTCTTAGCAAATTGAGATCAAAATCCTGAAATTCCTTTGTACCAAGCAATTTAGGCACTACTTCTTTGGCTTTATTATAATTATAAGCGTAACGGTGTTTCCTGGCATCTTTCAACGGCAAAAATTTCCTCGTGCGTTTCCGTTTTTCATAGCGCGTTTTAAGATTCTCCTGCTCCTGTTTTACTTTTTCCTTGTAGAGGTGTGCATCCTTGTCCAGGAGCTTATTGGCTATCAATATACTTTTTGAGGCATCAGAACAATGCACAACTGTACCCGAATAACGGGGAGCCAGCTTAACAGCAGTATGAACGCTTGATGTAGTTGCACCCCCAACCAGCACAGGAATATCATATTTGTGTTTCTCCAGTTCCTCCACAAACTCTGTCATGGCATCGAGCGACGGGGTAATCAAACCACTGAGACCAACCAGATCGGGTTTTTCTTTATCTATGGAGTCAAGTATTTCATCATTGGAAACCATGATACCCAGGTCAATGACCTCAAAATTGTTGCTGAGCAGCACCAGAGAAAGAATATTTTTCCCGATATCATGAACATCCCCCTCAACAGTAGCCAGAAGTATCTTTCCTCTCGATGCTGCCTGTTTCTGGGAGGTTTCTCTGTTTATATATGGCATAAGAATTGAAACGGCCCGCTTCATCACCCTTGCACTCTTAATTACCTGGGGAAGAAACATTTTACCTTTTGCAAAGAATGTCCCAACTTTGTCCATTTCTTCCATCAGCGGACCTTCTATTATCTTCAGGGGCTCATCATACTGGTCCTTTAATTCGAGCACATCCTGATGAATATAGGTGGTAATACCATGAGAAACGGCATGGCGTAATCTTTTTTCCGGAGGATGGTTTCGCCACCTCCTGTCGGGTGTGATGGATTTGCCTTTCTTTCCGAATTCTTCTGCCAGTTCAAGCAGCCTTTCGGTGGCATCTTTCCGGCGGTTAAGTATTAAATCTTCAACGCGTCCAAGTAGTTTTTCCGGAATATCCTTTATTTCATATATCCTGGCAGGGTTGACAATGGCAAAATTTAGTCCTACCTTGCGGCAATGACGCAGAAAAACAGAATTGATCACATCTCTAAGGTAATCATTCCCGCGGAAAGCAAAGGATACATTACTAATACCCGCATTAACCTTTGCATAGGGCAAATTCTGCTTAATCCATTCCACAGCCCTGATAAAATCGCGTGCATAATTTTTATGCTCTTCGATACCGGTACCTACAGCAAGCACATTGGGGTCAAAGACAATGTCTTCAGGAGGAAATGCCAGTTTTTCCTTAAGAATCCCGTAAGCCCGCTCACAAATTTCGACTTTCCGTTGATAGCTCTCCGCCTGACCATTCTCATCAAATGCCATCACCACAACAGCGGCCCCAAGATCCCTGATTGTTTCGGCTTTACGGATAAACTCCTCCTCTCCGTCTTTCAGGCTTATCGAATTCACCATGCTTTTACCCTGCAGGCGCTTCAAACCCGATTCGATCACCTCAAAATTAGAGGAATCGATCATAAATGGAACCATAGCGATATCAGGCTCAGAACTTAAAAGATTGAGGAAATCAGGCATTGCCGTTGAGGAATCAACCATTGCCTCATCTACACTAATATTCAGCATATCGGCGCCCAGTTGAACCTGTTCGCGGGCAATCCGTAAAGCATCTTCATATTTTTCCTCCCTGATATATTTGGCCAATTGTCTGGATCCGCTTACATTGGTGCGTTCGCTGACCTTTATCACCCGGGTTTTATCTTTAATACTCAGGGACTGTAATCCGCTCAGCTTAGTAGATTTCACATGGGATTCCAGCTGACGGGGTTTATATTTCTCAGCTTTCTGAGCAATGGCCTTTACATGTTCCGGAGTGCTACCGCAGCAAGCCCCAATGATATTAACATATCCGTTTTGGAAAAAGCTTTCTATACGGGCAGCCATCTCATCGGCATATTGATCATAACCCCCTGTTTCATTAGGCAGTCCGGCATTGGGATGGGCACTTACATAGGTTGCAGATTTTTCGGCAAGCCGTTCGAGGTAGGGGCGCATTTTTTCAGCCCCAAAAGAACAATTCAAACCAATAGAAAAAAGCGAAAAGGGCTGCAACGAATTGTAAAAGGCTTCAACTGTTTGTCCGGACAAGTTGCGCCCGCTTTCTTCTGTTATGGTTCCCGATACCATTACCGGGATATCAGAACCGGACTTTTTTCGTATGTAATTAACCGCATTAAGGGCTGCCTTGGCATTCAGAGTGTCAAATACGGTTTCCACCATGATGATGTCGACACCACCGTCAAACAGTGCCTGAGCCTGTTCCTGGTAAGCGGTAACCAGTTGGTCAAAATGAACATCCCGGTAACCAGGTCTCTCAACATCAGGTGAAATGGAGGCCATCTTCCTGGTAGGCCCCATGGTTCCGGCTATAAAACGTGATTTTTTTGAATCCTTACCGGAATAAGTTTTCACGGCCTCTCTGGCCAACAGGGCTGCCTGGTAATTAATCTCATAAACATAATCTTCCAGCGCATGTTCTTTCAATCCAAAATAATTCGCATTGAAACTATTGGTTGTGAGGATATCTGCCCCTGCATCAAGATATTTGTTATGTATGGTTTTGACCGTTTCCGGCTGGGTTAAGTTAAGCAGGTCATTCATTCCCTTCAAAGGAACTGAATGGTCCCGGAATCTTTCACCACGAAAATCTTCTTCTGTAAGATCCATTTTTATCAACATGGTACCCATGGCACCATCCAAAACCAATATCTGATCTTTTATCCTGGAATACAGGCTTTTGATTTGCACTGTTACACTCTTTTTAAACATACGTAATTGTTTTATAAGAATTTTTTACAATTCCTTTCCGAATATATTTGTCTATAAGGCGGATTTAGAGACAAAGCTGATAATTTAGTGGATAGCTTTTCAATTCAGCAAATGCCAGATGAATATTGTATAAAGTGCATAAAATTTATACATTTAAACTGAAATTTAAATTTTTATTTATATAATCTTTCACGAAAACAATACCCATTTTCAGTAAAAATAATTCCTATGCAAACCTAAAGATTATTACTGAAAATAACAAAATTTATTGTACAATATTAACTATTTAGAATTCTTAATTTTATGTTAAATCACTATGTTTAAATGCAACTCTATTAAATACAATATGTTCTGTGGAAAATAATGTGTAATGCGTAAACCAAATTATAAATAATTCGTCCTGATGTAAACTTTATTATTGAAGCTGGCAGTTCAACGCATGGGAAAACAAAACCATCCGGAAGCTGGCCCAAGAAGACACTTAAAGTTACCGGATGAAATGTACCGATACAAATCTATGGGTGTGATGCAAAATTACTGCCCCCTATTCTCGCAAACAATTTAAAGTCGCTCTAAACTCTGGCGGGTGTTCTGTTCAATTCGTTTTTTTACATCTTTCGATTCCATATATTTGAACTTCTCTCCGGTAATTTTTTCGAACAATTCAATATATCTTTCGGAGACCTGTTTCACAAAATCATCACTCATTTCGGGTACCTTCTGGCCTTCATCTCCCTGGAAACCTTGTTCAACAAGCCATTCCCTTACAAACTCCTTTGAGAGCTGTTTTTGAGATTCACCCTTTTCAAAACGTTCCTGATAACCATCAGCATAAAAATATCTTGAAGAATCGGGTGTGTGTACCTCATCAATAAGGTAAATCTTTCCATCTTTTTTCCCGAATTCATATTTGGTATCCACAAGAATGAGACCTTTATCAAGTGCCATCCGGGTACCTTGTTCGAACAATTTCAGACTGTAATCCTCAATCATTTCATAGTCTTTTTTACTCACCAGCCCCTGTTCAATGATCTCCTGCTTTGAAATATCCTCGTCATGACCTTCATGGGCCTTTGTTGTTGGGGTGACGATCGGTCGATCAAATTTCTGATGCTGTTTCATTCCTTCGGGCAGAGGTTCACCGCATAATTCCCGCTTTCCGGCTTTGTATTCCCTCCATGCATGGCCGGTAAGATACCCGCGAACAACCATTTCCACAGGAAAGGGCTCGGTTTTATGGCCTATCATTACGTTTGGATCAGGCGTATCTAGCTTCCAGGTGGGTACAATTCCGGCACTGGCATCCAGAAATCTATCCGCTATCTGATTAAGCACCTGACCTTTATAGGGTATACCTCTGGGCAGGACCACATCAAAAGCTGAAATCCTATCTGTAGCAATCATCACAAGGTAATCGTCATTGATATTGTATACATCGCGTACTTTACCGTGGTAGACGTCTTTCTGACCCGGAAAATCATAATTGGTTCTTAAAATCGGTTCTTGCATAGCTATTGTTTTTTATCAGTTTTGTTTTCCATATATCTACTATAAGCATCCACAATTTGTTTAACCAATTCGTGACGAATGATGTCGCGACGGTCAAAATAAACAATGGAAATCCCTTCTATATCCTTGAGAATCCCCATGCCTTCTATCAGTCCGGATTTTTGTTTACGCGGCAGATCGATCTGTGTGATATCCCCGGTTACGATAAACTTGGCATTCTTGCCCATCCGGGTTAAAAACATCTTAAGTTGGTTGACTGTGGTATTCTGGGCTTCATCAAGGATAACAAAAGCATTGTCGAGTGTGCGGCCACGCATGTAGGCCAACGGTGCAATTTCAATGGTTCCTTCCTCAATAAACTCCGCCAGCTTTTTGGGATGAAACATATCCCGAAGTGCATCATAAAGGGGTTGCAGATAGGGATCCAGCTTTTCCTTCATGTCACCCGGAAGAAAACCCAGGTTCTCCCCCGCCTCAACAGCTGGCCGCGTCAGAATAATCCTCCGCACCTGTTTTTCCTTGAAAGCTTTTACGGCAAGCGCAATGGCTGTATAGGTTTTGCCTGTACCAGCAGGCCCTATGGCAAAAACCAGGTCATTATTTTCATGGGCATTTACCAGCTTGCGCTGATTTATGGTACGTGCCTTGATTGGCCGGGCATCTATTCCATATAAAAGGGCATCCTCAGTTTTTTCCTTGGTCTTCATCATCTCCTCCCCTTCTCCTTCATCCTCAAGGAAGGCATCGAATTCATTCTCCTTCAGGTTACGGAACTTATGCATATATTCCACAATGAGATCGATCTTCTCCTCAAACTCATTGATTTCTTCCTCCTCACCCTTTACCTTGATTTCATTACCCCGCGCAACTATTTTGAGCTTCGGAAAATGACTCTGTAACTTTTCAAGGCGGTTGTTCTTAACTCCAAATAAGTTCACAGGCTCTATACCCTCTAAATATATGACCTTTTCCATCATAGAATTTAAACAAATATTATTTACTTTTGATCTCTACATTGACTTTATTAGAAAACAAAACTAATAATTTATTTATTATTGAACACAATGGATTATCAATTGTTTCGGGCTTCTTAAAGCAGTAACCTATTCGTTATGATGCCAATAATTACCCTAACAACCGACTGGAACAAAAACGACTTTTATACAGGTACCCTGAAGGGGAAGATATTAAGCCATAACAGGGAAACACGAATCGTTGACATCACTCACCAGATCAAATCTTTCAACATCCCGGAAGCTGCTTTCGTGCTCAGGAATACCTATCCAAATTTCCCGGAAAACACCATACATCTGATAGCGGTAAAATCAGAAGCTTCTCAAAAAACTCCACATATCCTGGTAGAAAAGGAAGGACATTATTTTTTGGGAGCCGATAGCGGGATCTTCGGCCTGATTTTCCAGGAGAACCCCGACAGGATCGTAAAAATTAATGAATCTTCCTCCATTCCAACCTTCCCAAGCCTGGATATTTATGCCGGTGTTGTACAAAAAATCCTCTCAGGAGTTTCAGCGGAAAAACTCGGAGAGGAAATGGACAATTACAACAAAAGCATCCCTTTACTTCCAACCATCGACGAATCAGTAATCATTGGCAGGGTAATTTATATCGATTCATTTGGCAACCCCATTACCAACATTTCCGCCGACCTTTTTTACCGGGTTGGAAACAAGAGAAAGTTTCAGATTTTCGTTCAAAGCAATACCAATAAAATAAACCGGATCAGTAAAACATACAATGAAAACCCTGAAGGAGAGCTTCTGGCCCTTTTCAACTCGCTAAACCTTTTGGAAGTGGCCATGAATGGAGGCAACGCTGCACAAATACTGTCATTGGATACAGATTCAACCGTAAGGATAAGGTTTTATTAAAATTCAGAGAATTATGAAAAAAGAACTGGAAGCATTTGATCGGCTGCTGAATATTATGAACGAACTCAGGGAAAAATGCCCCTGGGACCGGAAACAAACTATGGAAAGCCTTAGAAACCTCACCATAGAAGAAACTTACGAACTGGCTGATTCCATTCTCCAAAAGGATATGCCTGAAATAAAAAAAGAGCTTGGAGACCTTCTCCTGCACATTGTATTTTATGCAAAAATAGCAGAGGAGCAAAAGGCCTTTGACATAACCGAAGTAACGGAATCGCTGTGCAACAAGCTGGTGGAAAGACATCCCCACGTCTTTGGCAGGATCGAGGTTAAAGATCACAGGGAAGTTGAGGAAAACTGGGAGGAGATTAAGATGAAAGAAGGAAACAAATCGATTCTTTCCGGTGTTCCCGACTCATTGCCGGCGCTGATCAAGTCGAACCGTATCCAGCAAAAGGTGAGGGGAGTTGGCTTCGACTGGGATCAGAAGGAACAGATCTGGGATAAAGTCAAAGAAGAGCTGAATGAGCTACGACAGGAAGTAGATAACGAGGATAAAGAAGAGATTGAATCGGAGTTCGGTGATCTGTTATTCTCCCTGATCAACGCGGCCCGCTTATATGACATTGATCCTGAAAACGCACTGGAAAAAACCAATCAGAAATTCATCAGGCGATTCAAATACCTGGAGGAAAATACCATCAACAAGGGAAAATCACTTAAGGATATGAGCCTGGAGGAAATGAATGTCATTTGGGAAAAAGCAAAAAAGGAAGATAAAAAAGACAATAGAGTATAATATCAACGTTTAATTCGGGATTGATTGAGGGATTGAGTGATTGGGTGATTGAGTGATGGGGTATTCAGTTAAATCCGGCTAAAAAGGTATTTTTCAAAGGATATGCCCAAGAAACCAATAAAATAAAAGGCTTTAAATTTTTATAAAACTCACTTCATATGGCAGCAAAAAAAAGTAAAAATTTTTCTCAAAAGGTAAAGGAATCTGAAAATTGGAAAGAAGCGGAAATGATCTATTCTGAATTACATACAGAATTATCATTACCGCCTATGTTAAGAATGGGAGATCCTATCACTCACAGCGAAATAAATACCATGCTAAACAGGATGGTTGAAACTTGTAATGGGTTTTATCCTGCCTATATGGAAAGAGGAATCCGAAATATCTTTTATGATTATAAAGCAGCAGAAAAAGACCTGGATACCGGCTTTGAAATATTTTTACAGATAGCAGATAAGGCCTCAATCAAGGATGAATTTGATTCCCTTGCCGAAAGTCTGGAAAAGAAATGGCGGTGGGATCTTGTAGCTAAATATGGAAAAGAAATGATAAACCAGGACCCTGATAATGCTCTGTTTTACGATATTACTTCCCATGACTTATCCATGCTTGGCAATGAAAGTGAATCGCTAAGACTTGGAGAAAAAGCAGTAGAACTTGAACCCAACAACACATACTACACCAACAACCTGGGATTTAATTACATGATATTCAATCACCTGGACAAGGCAGCCAAAATACTGAAGAAATCCTTCAACATTGACCCTGAGCATAAACATGCAGAGAATAATCTAGAAGAATGCAAATATTTACAAAAACACAATCTTACTTTAAAGGATTATTATCTCTCACCCTCTGATCCTGAAAAAATTGAAGAACTTGCCGACGACGAATGGGAAGAGGTAGATAAATATATTGCCCAATTTAACTTTCAAAAAAAATTAATGTTCCAGGCGCTTACTGCCCCTGAACATATTTACAAAGATTATCCTCATGCCAGGTTATATTCAACATTAGAACCGTTTTTCCGGTTTGCTTCATCATTGCAGCAGTCTTATCTTTTAAATGAAGACATAGATTTTTTTAAGGATTATTTCAGGGCCATCCTCCACAAGTTTATATTTAAACATGCCGATGTGGATGACGCAATACTACAGGAAATATTTGATGGTATTCTGCTTTTTTATGGGTTCCTATCGGAGCATGATACAATCGATAAAAATAAATTCCTGGATTTTAAGGAAAAGATTTCCGGGATGAAAGATGAGATATTTGCAAAAATGCGCAGATATAATGAAATACGCCATGATTATTCAATTTCGGATGAGGAGAAGGAAAATATCCGAAACGAATTGTTTGAGGGTGATCATTTGTGGCCGATGCTATAGCTCATTTGATGCTTTATGGTGATTCTATATATTTCCTTATTTCTTATTCATCAGATTGATCAAAATATTACTCATTATGAGTCCGCTATAAAAAGCTAAACACTGGCTGGTAAGGCCCTAAACTGTCCTAAAAAATCTCTGAAATTCAATAGATAATTT
The DNA here is from genome assembly GCA_964399175.1 of uncultured Bacteroidales bacterium. Classification (GTDB taxonomy): domain Bacteria; phylum Bacteroidota; class Bacteroidia; order Bacteroidales; family UBA12077; genus JAGXLC01. The sequence goes on from CAYNPZ010000022.1 coordinate 16,778, forward strand.
TTATGCAATTAGCTAATAATAGCTGCTAAGCTCCTTTTTAGACAATTCACTCATTATTATTATCTTTTTCCTCATCACTCTTCTCCTGGGAATCTGTCTTTTCCTGTTCTTGTTCCTCTTCCTCAGATTCTTCAAAATTCAACATATCCAGGGCCTGAAGGGAATTATACCAGGTAAGGACTTTTTTGATGTCGGAAGTATATACCCTTTCTTCATCATAACCGGGTATCACCTCTGCAAAATATTCTTTAAGTTCAGATCCTTTAACTTTCTTGGGATTGAGGGATTTTTCACCGTTTTCATAATCACGTATGACCCTGAAAACATCTTTTAGCTCCATATCCCCACTTTCCGTGTAGATGCTGATATCTTCGAGTGAATTGATCCTCGCAGTGGGATCGGCATTCATGCGTTTACCGGTTTCCAAATTCTCAACAATGATGCCGTTTCTACTTTTCTTCAGATATTTATACAATCCACTGTAACCTGAAATGGCTAAAATATCCTTTAACATGATGTCTCCTTTTGATCAGGTGCAAATATAGAACAAACAATCTTTTCTGAAAACGGTAAAAAGGTTTTTGTGTAAAATGTCCTGTTCCCTTTTCTTCGGCTCATCAGTTCAGATTCCGCTCCTTTTTTATTTTTTCATAGGCTTCATTAACCTTCTGGAACTTCTGATGGGCAGCTTTCTGGAAATCTTCTCCCAGGTGGCTTACTTTATCAGGATGGTATTTGTTGGCCATATTTCTGTAGGCCTTTTTGATTTCTTCATTGGAGGCTTTTGGATCCACCTCAAGGATCTTATAGGCATATCCTGTTTCCTCAATGAACATGGATTTGATTGAGTTCTTATCTTTTTGGGATAATCCCATCCGGCTGGCTATAACCTCGATAACATCCAGTTCCCTTTCATGGATCCTGCCGTCGGCACTGGCTATGCCGAAAAGAAAATGCAGAAGCTGTAAACGGGACGAATAGTCGAGATTGCCTCTGATCTGATCGCATACCTGGTAAAGGGGGATATCCCTGTTCAGAAGATCCTTAAGCATTTTAATGGCTTCGGCAGCAGAGTCTTCTCCAAACATCTTAACGAAATACTGCTTCACATAATTGAGCTCAGAGCGCATGACCTTATTATCAGCTTTGATGACAGCCGCTACCAGAACCAGCAGGCTCATAACATATCCGCCCGGTGTGGTTGACGACTTCGAACCGAGGGATTTCGTTGCATTCGTTTCATCAATCACCGAACCGATAACAAAACCGGCTATTCCACCCAGCGGGCCTAAAAATGCCCAACCCAGTCCACCTGCAATCCATTTGGTAAATTTTCCCATAAAAACTATCTTTTAATTACTGATTAATCTTTGGTGTATTTCCAATATCTGAGGGATGACCAAACGCGATTCATCATTGTAAATCACAGCATCGGCCATAGCCATCTTATCCTCATCTTTCATCTGGTGCTCCATCCTGGCCTTCACCTGTTCCATGCTGGCATGGTCTCTGCTGATCACCCTATTAATTCTCAACTCTTCGGGAGCATAAACCAGAATATTATAATCCAGATCCTGGTAAACTCCACTCTCAAATAATATGGCTGCTTCCTCTATAACATAAGGAAAAGCAGCTTCCTTTTCCTTTACCCATCTGGCAAACAATTTCCGAACCACCGGATGAACAATACTGTTTACCTTACTCAACGCATCCTTATTGTTGAATATTTTAGAAGCAAGATATGCTTTCTTTATGCCGGTATCATCGTATATGTCCTTTCCAAAATATTCCATCATTGACTCTTTCACCTGCGGATCGGTATTCAGCAGGCGTTTTGCTTCATCATCTGCATAAAAAACCGGTATGCCAAGCTTTTCAAAGACCTGACATATCAATGTTTTACCACTTCCTATTCCTCCTGTAACACCTACTTTAGTCATCCTTTCTCTCAATAATATAATCCACTCTTTGGGGCGTATAGCTGTATGATTTCAGATATTCCGGAGCTTTGTCCACAACCACCTTTAGGTGTTCACTGTTATTCCGTATATCTTCATAATCCACATACACTCTAAATAATTCAGGGATTACCTTTTCATAATTACTTAACCCAACAAGATAGGTTATGTTCACGGCACTTGGAAAGGTTCTGACAATTACCGAGTCAGGCCTGTTTCTGACTACGATCTCTTTCTTCAGGCTACCCTCTGTATACTGTTCCACGGGTATCTGCAGCTTAATCCCCCGCGTTGAGTATTCCACCTGCTCATGTATCTTCCTCAGAATCACTGTAGTTTCTATCGTAGAAGTCAAATCAGAAAACTCCTTATATTTAGTTTTTATACTTCGTATTGTATCTAAAACCGACTGAGGCCCTGATAACTCAACACTATCAGGATCAATACTAACGTTGTCTTTAAGCATCATTTGCTTCCCGAAACTGTATTTTATATTTGCCTCTACAGGTACTTTCTTCGATGTACGCTCGGTAAATTCAAAAAACAGGGTATCGGGTGCAATCTCAAGAATTTTTATGCTTGAACCCAACTGTTGGGAAACCCTTGGCTGGATATTGCTGGTTGGTAGATGGTATAACAAACTGTTCGGATGACTCTTGGGATTTAAATTGTATGTACTGACCTGAAGTGTAAGGGGATTCAAATTCCTCAGAAGCTTATATTCCAGCAGTTGAAACCCCTGGCCCCTTACCTTAAGCTCCAGAGATGAAGGCAATTCTCCCACTGTTACTTTATCTTCGGGGAATTGACTGTATTGAACAGGGTAGTTGATACGGGTAACATAACTGTTTTCCAACTCATTTAAAAACCAAAATATGGCGGAGATGATCAGAAATATTATAAATACTCCCACCTCCTTTTTATACTTCGCTGCTTTTAAATTATTAAAAAATGTTCCAAGTATATTAAATAAATCAATCTTCACAGTTATGTATTTAAATCAATTCTCCCAAAAGTAAGGGAATGATATTTAAAATCCTGTACTTTCGGGAGAATTAATTTTATCTTTTTTCACCAAGATCCTTTGCGTCTTTCAAGATGGCATTCTTATCCACCTTAATTCTGCTTTGATCTTCCACTTCAAGAATGACCGTCTGATCAGTAACACCTACAATTTTACCGTAGATACCTCCTGAGGTTACTACCTTATCGCCATTTTGCAAGGACTGGCGATATTTTCTCAATTCCTTCTGTTTTTTAACCTGAGGGCGGATCATAAAAAGGTAAAAAACTACAATAATCAATAAAAGAGGCCATAATGAAACCAAAGGGTTCTGACCTTCTCCTCCCTGCGGAGATGCCATTAAAATTTGAAATAGTTGATTCATACTTATCATTTTTATCTATAGTTTAGTTCGTTAATACGTTGGCTTTTATGGTTAGCCGTTGTTTGCTTTCGGGTGTGTTGGTTTTGATGATCACTGACTTATATTGATTCCCCCTTCTTCCTGAACTGTCAAAAATCACTTCAATACGACCTTCACTGCCGGGGGGTATAGGTTCCTTATCATATTCCGGAACCGTGCATCCGCAACTTGCAAAGGCATCTTCGATCAAAAGCGGGGATCCACCTGTGTTCTCAAATTCAAAAGAATAAGAAATCTTTTCTCCCTGCACGATGTCTCCAAAATCATAATATACCTGTTCAAAATTGATTTCCGGTGGAGCACCATCCTCTCCCGCCGCATTGTTTTCCGATGAATTACCGGGTGAGTCTTTTTTGCAGCCGGCAGCCGCAAAAGTGAAGACCAGAACTATATATACAACGTGCTTTAACATGCTTACCACAAAATTAAACAAAATATTTAGGATGAATGAAATAATCTCAAAATCCTTACTTCTCTCCTATCAGTCCACGGCCCTGTTTTTGAATTCTGTTTTCTCCCTTCAATTGGGTGATGACCTTATCAAGGATCCCGTTTATAAAAATGTTGCTTTTATCGGTACTGTAAAATTTAGCGATCTCAATGTACTCGTCCAGAGTCACCTTGGTAGGAATGGATGGAAACTCAATCATCTCTGTTATGGCCATCTTCATAATAAGTATGTCCATAACGGCGATTCTTTCCAAATCCCAGTTTTCTGAATTATTTTTGATCAGATCGTCAAATTCAGGATATCTCATGATGGTCTTTCGCAGCAATTTCCTGGCAAACTCCTTATCCTCTTCCTTTTTAAACAAAGGAGAAATGGGTGTGCCTGTCTGCTGATCCGCCTTAAGATTCATCAAGGTTCTTATGATCATGCTTATGATCGGGTCCACCTCGTCATTCCAATAAATGCTTTGTTCTTCAAGCTGCTGATATAACAGATCATAATCAGCCAAAAAATTGGAATATATCTGGATAACCATTTTTTTGTCCTCTTCATATGACCTTTCGTGATTATCCATATACTGTTTGAAGAGATCTGATTCAACCAGGCGGTTGTAAAAATTCTTGAGAAAATCTTTCTTATGCGACCAACCCAGTTTTTTACTTTTGATATAACGTTTGAGCGCTTCATTATTCTCAATCTGATTAATAACCTGATTGTCTATAAATTTTGTATTTGGATGAAGGTCTTCGTAAGTGGGCGCTTTCTTATTTCGGGCAATCTCAATTTTGTTTTCGGCGTATCTCCTCAAATCCACAACAAAATAAAGCAGTTTGTGGTACAGATCATAAAACTTCTCAATACTAAAAAACAGTTCCTTCTCCGATTGATCAATTGTTTTACCTTCTGAGAATAAATAAGAAAAAATGATCTGTAAAATCTTAATTCGTATGATCCTTCTTGTAATCATCCTTGCTGTTTATGAAATCTTTTTCTTCATAGTTAAATTGGGTGCAAAATAAATGAAAAAAAGAACTAAAATAAAATATAGGATCGGAATTCATATAAATTAAAAATAATAACGATATCATAGTTGATCAGAATATGTAATCAAAATAAATTCCCAAAAAAGTAGGGCAATTTTTCAAAAAAGATACATTTGTAAAAAGTAATCCATTAATTATTTTATACTTTTGTTATTTAGTAAAACTTAAAAGCAATTAATGATGGACGGATACGAAAACAAAGAAGGACAAGGATTCGAACAAGAGCAAGACCAGGATCAAGCGCAAGGACAAGAGCAAGGACAGGAACAAGCGCAAGGACAGGTGCAAAACCAGGATCAGGAACAAGGACAAAATCAAGGTCAAGAGCAAAACCAGGGTCAGGGAAAAAACGAAAGCGACATTATCTATTCGCAAGTCATTAGAGCCGGAAAAAGAACTTATTTTTTGGATGTGAAAGCAACCCGTAAAAATGATTATTATCTGACGATTACGGAAAGCAAGAAACGATTCAAGAGAAACGGAAAGCGCTTTTTCGAAAAACACAAAGTTTTCCTTTACAAGGAAGATTTTGACAAATTCACAGAGAACCTTGAGGATGTGATCAATTTCATCAAAGATGCAAAAAGTGAGGAGATGAAAGAGATCGAAAATCAAAACGACCAGCAAAATCATGAAGACGAAAACTCAGGTTACACTTCGGATGTAAGATTCGAAGATCTTGAAAACAAGGAATAATAACTAAAAAAGGTTTAAAGGGCTGAAAAATTCAGCCCTTTTTTATATCCACTCATTTCTTCCGCAACCTATAAGATCTTTTGAACAGGAGCTTTTTCAAATATTCCTCATCGCCTGTTGTAAGCGGTGAATGATAACATACCACCTTTATTCCACTTTTATGGAACATTAAGGAATTGTTGGAACAGGAAAAATTAATGCTATTTTTGTGCGCTTCATCTATGATGAGTTGATTGAAATATGAGGTTATCAGAGTTGCAGAGAAATGAATCCGGAATTATTACTAAAGTAAGAGGAAGAGGTGCTTTCAGAAAGAGGATCCTGGAGATGGGATTTGTTAAAGGAAAGAAAGTAAGCATAATCAAAAACGCCCCCTTGCAGGATCCTATTGAATACAGCATCATGGGATACAAAGTTTCTCTGAGAAGAAGCGAAGCCTCATTGATAGAAGTGATTACCAAAGAGGAAGCCAAAAAGGAAGATCCCAACAGCTTTAACGGGGTCCTCTCTGAATCACAGCTTAAGAAAACTGCCAGGGAAAAGCAAAAAACAATCAATATAGCCCTCGTAGGAAATCCCAATTCAGGTAAAACCACCCTTTTTAATTTTGCTTCCCGTTCCAGAGAGCATGTCGGAAATTATGGCGGAGTCACGGTTGGTTCCAAAATGGGCCGTTACAAGCAGGACGGCTATACCTTCAACATCACCGATCTGCCGGGAACATATTCCATGTCGGTGTATTCACCGGAAGAGCTTTTTGTCAGAAAGCACATCCTGGGCGAGATGCTCGACATTGTTATCAATGTTGCCGATGCATCAAACCTTGAGCGGAATTTATATCTCACCACCCAGCTCATCGACATGGACATCAAGGTGATCATCGCTTTAAACATGTACGACGAGCTCAAAAAGAAAGGCGATTATTTCGATTACCAGACACTCGGAAAGATGGTCGGCATTCCCATCATCCCGACCATCTCCTCAAAAGGAGTTGGCATACACGCTCTGTTTCAGAAAGCCATTCAGGTATTTGAAGATGAAGACCCCACCGTGCGGCATGTGCACATCAATTACGGACAAACGGTAGAAAAAACCATAAAAGTTATACAGGACGAAATATGGAAAAACAACCGGCTGCTGACCATTCTCATCAATCCCTTCATGTCGTGCAGCGCCCGCCTTCCCGTATATGTGCTGATCATCTCTGCTTTTTTTCCGGAACGTTCGGGTACGATGCTTTTCTCTGTCTACCTGTTCGGTATACTCATGGCAGGATTAATCGCTGTCCTCTTCAAGAAGACACTTTTTAAAACGGATGAGATCCCATTTGTTATGGAATTGCCCCCTTACCGTATGCCCACACTGAACAATACGATCAAACATATGTGGAATAAGGGTTCCCAGTATGTAAAAAAAATGGGCGGTATTATCCTGGTGGCCTCGATCATCATTTGGGCGTTAAGCTATTACCCCAAAAACCCTGCAAATAAACAAAATCTGGTCCAAAAGACTCAGTCTGTAGAGTCATTGTCACCAGGCTCTGAAAATACCCCTGCAAAAGCAACAAACCCAACCTCTCCCCAGCCTGGCTCTGGCAAAAACAATGTAGCTTCTTTCAATAAAGAAAAGCCTGAGCCACCTTCCGAAATACAAAAACATTCCTACATTGCTCAAATCGGTGAATTCATTTCTCCGGTCATGAAACCGCTTGGCTTCGACTGGAAAATGAGTGTAAGCCTGATCTCTGGCATAGCAGCCAAGGAAATCGTAGTCAGTACCATGGCTGTATTATATCAGGTAGATTCGGAAGGTGAAGCCCGGCAGGCGCTGATCCAACGCATCAAACAGGCCCGATTTGAGGAAGGATCCCATAAAGGAGAAAAAGTATTTGATCAGCTGACGGCTCTGGCCTTTCTGTTGTTCATTCTACTATATTTTCCATGTGTCGCAGCCCTGGCTGCCATCAAGAAAGAAACCGGAACATGGAAGTGGCCGGCATTTGCAATGACCTACACTACTTTACTGGCATGGATCGTTGCATTCATGGTTCAACAAATCGGTTCGCTTATTGTTTAAACTGTAAAATTCATGATACAAGAGATTATAGCTTTAATTATTGTCAGCCTGGCCGTTTTTTACACCCTGCAGCAAACGGTGAAATTCTTCAGATCTTCGGATCAATCATCAAAATCCCCTTGCTCCCATTGCCCACTTGCCGACCAGAAAAATTGTTCCCACAATTCCAGCCAATCCGGAATCTTGTAGCTAAATAAAAATATATGCAAGGTATAAACCCTTGTTATTATGAAGCTCCATAAAATCCAAATTAAATACTTATTTTTATTGCCATGCCGCAAACTGGAATAGTTATATACTGGCAGTCAAACCGAAAACATTCACACCTCTTGATAAAAAAAATAACATAAAGGTAATTCACGTTCCATGTGTAAGTGTTTAATTATTTTTTGTTAAAAAAGGAGGAATATGGAACAACTAAACACTAAATTACTTGAAAGATTAAGCAAAGAAAGAAGTCCAAACAGCATTTCCATTTATATGCCTACTCCAAAGGCAGATCCGGAATCAAAGGAAAACCAGAACCGCATCAATCTGAAAAATAAGCTAAAGCAGGCCCGGGAGGAACTCAGTAATCAGGGAATGAAGCACAATGAAATAGAAGAATACCTCAAACCATTGAATGACTTGGTAGACGATGCATTGTTCCTCAGAAACCTTTGGGACGGCCTGGTGATCTTCCTGAACCAGAATACATTTGAATATTATACCGTTCCCCTGGATTTTGATGATTTTATGTACATGGGAAAAGATTTTTACCTTCTGCCTCTCTTACGGCCGGTTAAAGAGAACAAGGAATTTTACATCCTTTCACTAAACCTTCATGAAGTGAAATTATATAAATCTGACCGGTTCAATATTTCCGAAGTAGAGGTAGAAGAATTCATACCTGAAAAACTGGAAGAAGCAATAGGATTTGATCATTACAAGGACAAGGTCTATCAGCACAGAAGTGCGAAAGTAGGCGACGGAAGAACATTCTATCATGGCCATGCCAAGGGGGAAGAAGAAAAGAAGGAAGAAGAGCTGAAATTCCTGAAATATGTGGAACAAGGACTGCAAAATGTACTTCACAATGAAGCCAAACCACTGATCGTAGCCTCAGTGGATTATATATTTGGATTGTTCAAAGAAGTAACCGATTACAAATACCTGAAAGAAGAGAACATTTCCGAGAGCCCCAAGGAGGAATCGGTAAATGGATTGCAGCAAAAAGCCTGGGCCCTGATAAAGAAAGAGCTGGATGAAGAAAGACAGCAAATGGTCCAAAAATATATTGATGTAACCAACAAATCAGACATTGTCGAAGAGATCATTCCCAATATACTTTACGGCAGAGTTGAAACTCTGTTTGTGAACAAAAGGGAATATGTCTGGGGCAGGTTAAAAGATGAGTCTTTTGACGTAGATATTCATTCCGAAGGGGATGAATGGTGTGAGGATTTGCTGAATTTTGCAGCAATCAAGGCATACCTGCATGACGGTAACATCTACCTGATGGAGCCTGAGGAAATGCCCCAGAAAAACAAGTTGCTCAATGCGATATATAGATTCTGAAAAGGTGGTTTATTGTGATAGGAAGATCCTGCTAAGTAAACAACAAAAAACAAGCATCCTGCCTCGCCGGCAGGCAGGCAAATTACAAAGAATTTCGAATAACCAATATTCAATGACCAAAACCAGGCTCATACAAGTTATAAATCCAATAGTTATCGTATTCAAAACATCCCGAATTACAGAGTTCCCGACTTTAGCCTAGGATGTTTGGATCATTGAAAAATTGATTATTGGTGCTCCCACCTGCCGTCGGGCAGGTGTTTGTAATTTGTTAATTGTTATGTGGTACATATTATATCTATTTCTCTATCTTTACCTCAAAAAGCTAACCTATGGACATTGTATTGCTTGTACTGGGAATCATTTTAATGCTGGTGGGGATTTTGGGTTGCATACTTCCCGTACTGCCCGGTCCGCCACTAAGCTTCGGAGGATTGCTCATGATTCATTTCACCAAGTTTGCAGAATATACCACTACCCTGCTCGTCATCCTGGCTGTCGTAGCAGTGGCAGTCACCATCCTTGACTACTTTGTGCCGATATGGGGTACCAAAAGGTTCGGAGGAACAAAATACGGAAGCTGGGGTGCAACCATCGGGGTGGTTTTGGGAATCTTTATGTTTCCTCCGCTGGGTATCATCATCCTACCATTTATAGGCGCCGTAGTGGGTGAAAGCCTGAAAGGCTCCGATTTCAATTCAGCCATGAGGGCTGGCTTCGGGTCTTTCATGGGGTTTCTTATGGGCACCGGCCTTAAGCTGATCGCCTCACTGATTATGGCGTACTATTTCGTGAAGGAATGGCTGGCATAAAAGCGAAGAGCAGAGTTTCGGGTCCCGAGTCCCGAGTTGGCTCTAGCTAAAGCTTTTGCCCTATTCTTTTGGTTTCTCTGTAGTTTAAGAAACCAGGTATTCTAAATATTTCCTTTTATCGGCACAGTGTACTTTGAACCAAAACCCAGGCGAAAAATCTAGCTACGGCCAACCCGAGACTCGAGACACGAGAGGCGGGACGCAGGACAATTACCTTAGCTCTGCCCTTCGCTCTGTGCTCTTTGCTCCAGGCTCATTGTCCCAGTGTTGCCACCATCACCCCTTTGATCGTGTGTACCCGGTTTTCTGCTTCGTCAAATACGATGGAAGCCTCCGACTCAAATACCTCTTCGGTTACTTCCATGGATTCCAGGGTGAACTTCTTGTATATCTCCTCCCCCATCTTCGTTTCCCGGTTGTGAAAAGAAGGCAGGCAATGCAGAAACTTGACATTGGGATTGCCCGTTTTCTCCATCATCTCCTTATTCACCTGATAGGGTTTCAGAAGGTCAATCCGCTGTTTCCATACCTCTTCGGCCTCTCCCATCGACACCCATACGTCGGTATAGAGGAAATCACAATCCTTGACACCTTCATCTATCTCATCGGTCACCATAATCCGTGCTCCCGTTTCTTCAGCTATTCCCCGGGCCTCTTCTACCAGTTCATCCGAAGGCTGTACCTCTTTGGGGGCTACCGATCGAAAGTCCATTCCCATCTTGGCAGCGCCGATCAGCAAAGAATTGCCCATATTGTTCCGGGCATCGCCAAGATAGGCGAACTTCATCTTATTTAAAGGCTTGTCCGAATGTTCCTTCATGGTCATAAAGTCGGCCAGCACCTGTGTGGGATGAAACTCATTGGTCAGGCCGTTCCATACGGGTACACCGGAATAGGTTCCCAGCTCTTCCACAATCTCCTGCCCAAAACCGCGGTATTCAATACCGTCGTACATCCGGCCCAAAACACGAGCTGTATCCTTCATGGATTCCTTTTGTCCCATCTGGGATCCGGTAGGACCAAGATAGGTTACGTTGGCACCCTGATCGTGAGCGGCCACCTCAAAGGCACACCTGGTACGGGTGGAAGCCTTTTCAAATATAAGAGCAATGTTTTTACCGGTCAGATTCGGTTGTTCTATACCGCTATATTTGGCCGATTTCAAGCTTATCGAAAGATCCAGCAAAAACTGGATCTCAGCCGGAGTAAAATCAATAAGCTTCAGAAAGTTCCTGTTTCGGATGTTGAATGACATAATTCAGTTGATTTAAGTTTATTAAATTGTAATCCAATTATAAAATTCCAATAAACAAGCACCCTGCCTCGCCGTCAGGCAGGCAAATTACAAATACCTGCCCGCCGGCAGGCGGGATACCCAATGATCAAATTTTCAATTACCCAAATAAGATATGGCAAAGTTTAAAATTTCACTCATTGCCTGCCTGCCGGCAAGGGAGGGAATTTGGATATTATCCGTCAATTTGCCGGACAAGTTTTGTTATTTGGAATTTGTTATTTGGTGCTTCCCTGGTCATATTTTGCAATGATCTTGGTTCCGTAGGTTTTGTCCTTTAAAAGCTTGGCTTCTGTTATCACGCTCTTATCCCCTCCTTTTTCCACAAACTGAATGGCCGCCTTTATTTTTGGAGCCATGCTGCCTTCTGAAAACATACCCTGGTTGAGGTATTTTTTGGCATCGGATATATCCAGCGGATCAAGCTTTTTCTCACCAGGCTGCTTGTAGTTAATATACACATAGGGTACATCGGTCAGCATATAAAATTCATCGGCTTTGATCTTTGCTGCCAGCAGAGAGGAAGCCATATCTTTGTCAATAACCGCCTCAGTGGGCCTTACCCGGTTTTCTTCATCGGTATACACCGGAATGCCGCCACCGCCTGCGGCGATAACAATGTTCCCCTGACGCGCGAGGGTCTGTATCACATCTTCATTCATGATGGCTTTGGGCAACGGGGAAGGCACTACACGTCTCCAGCCTCCTTCGGTCTTCACTTCTTCCTTGAAGACCCAGCCCTTATCCCGGGCAAGTTTACCAGCCTGTTCCTTGTTATAGGTCTTTCCTATCCGTTTCTGGGGATCCTGAAAAGCCGGATCATCTTTTTCCACTTCAACCTGGCTGACCAGAGTAACCACATCCTTGTTGATCTTGTGTTTTCGTAATAAATTGAGCAACATCCTCTCGATCATATATCCAATCTCTCCCTGAGTATCGGCAACACAAACATCCAGAGGCATCTGCGGCAATCCGTAAACATGCTCCCCCGCATCATTTTTCATCAGCAGGTTGCCCACCTGGGGACCGTTACCATGACTGATAACTATATGATAATCTTCTTCCAGCAAAAACAGCAGGTTCTCCAGCGTATCGGTAGCATTCTGCTCCTGTTCATCTATTGTACCAGCCTCATTATCTCGAATCAGCGCATTCCCTCCCAAAGCTATAACTGCCAGTTTTCTCATAACCACTTATTTATTATTGTTAATCAGGAAGAAACAAAACTAACAAATTTTATAAACAATCAATCCTACTTCATGGATTTTCTCCAACACCTTAACCGTTTTTCCCATGGATTTTCTACTTTTACGCCATTAATTCAAATTAGCAGAGCCGTTGATAAGCCTCAGAAATTCAATACTCTTACTGTGCCTGGTTGTTTTTATTCTTGCCTTTGCTTCCTGTAAAAAGAAAAAGGAAACATCCGGAACGATCAATGAAGGGTATATCGAATATAAAATGCAGTATATGGGAGATTCACTGGAACAGTTTGTCCATACTTTCCTGCCCAGAAGGATGAAACTCATTTTTAAGGATAACAATACCAAAAACCATATCAGTGATGCTACGGGCTTATTCAGTTTCACCCATATCAAAAACCGGGCGGATGGGACACAGGCAGTCCTGATGAAAATTATGAACAACAAATATAAATATGTAGAGCCGCTTGCTGAGGAATCCGCATTTTTTAAGGAGAGACCCGAAATGCAGATCAATCATGTGGAGGAAACAAAAATGATAGCAGGCTACCCCTGTCGGAAAGCCAAAGTTGCTTATCCGAGCGGGGATAAAGGAACCAAACATTTCAACATCTATTACACCAACCAGATCGATATAAAAGGATTTACAAGGTATACGCCGTTTCAGTCCATCAAAGGCGTGTTGATGGAATTCCAACTGGAACTTTACCAGATGCCATTCCGGCTCATTGCTATAAAAGTTGAAAAAGAAAAGATCCCTGATGATGCGTTCACCGTTCCTCATAATTATAAAGCGGTTAATAAAAAGACGTTGCGGGAAATAATTGAGGTACTTAAAGAACGTTAATTTACTGCTTTTTTATCGTAAATTTTATATTACTTTGCATCCTGAAAGGTTTTAGCTTTAAACAGAAGTTGCTTCATGGCAAAAAAGACCAAAAAACAAACCAAAAAGCAAAAAGCCCAGGACGACAGGTATAAATTTTTAACAGGAGTATTCTTCCTGTTTCTGGCCATTTATATCACCCTGGCGTTTGCTTCCTTTTTATTCACCTGGAAAACCGACCAGAGCTTCCAGTGGGGTGAGGTGGTTTCTTCTGCAGATGTTGTGGTAGAAAACTGGGCAGGAAAAGTCGGTGCAAGAATGGCCAATCTTTTTATTGCCAAATGGTTTGGGGTCGCCTCATTTTTTATTCCTTTCTTCCTGGTAATTTTGGCCTTTAAGTTATTCAGGATAAAACTGCTGCCGGTCAGAAAAACCCTGCAATATACCGTGGTTGGATTGATCCTGCTTTCGCTGCTGCTGGGTTACCTGTTCCAGGATATGAACGGCTATCTGATCAACGGACTTGGCGGTGGTCATGGACTATTCATGGCCCAGTGGCTGAATGCATTCATCGGAAAAGTAGGCACGGCCTTCCTGCTGATCATTCTTTTCACCGCCTTTATACTATCTCTCTATCCGGCCTCCATGAGGGAGATGAAACAGTCATTAATCGCTCTGCCCGGCAAAATATTAAGAAGCAAAAAGAAGATTGCTGCAGCAACAGCTTCCCCAAGTTCAGAGAACATAAATAGCGGAGAAGCAAAAACAGATTCAGCACAAAAAATTGAAAAAGAAGATGCAGAAGCCCAAAAAGAAAAGAAGAAAGTCAAAGACTGGAGCACACCTGAAGAGGTAAAAAACACCAAACTTGTGACAAACCGCGAAAAAGAAGCAGCCACAGCCAATGCTGCCGCCAAAGCGGAAGCTCCATCTTCCAAAAACAACGAAAAGAGTGGCAAAAAAACCGAAAGTATAGAAGTACCGGACAACGGCGAGGCTTCAGAAGATGAAAACATACAGTTTACCATAGAGAAAACCGAAGAGGAGCGGGAAGAAGGCGAACTCGGGGAGCAGGAGATCAGGGATTATGATCCCACTCTGGAGCTAAGCCAGTTTCAGATGCCCCCGATAGAACTGCTCGAAGAGTACGGCGATGAAGAAGGCGAGCAGGAGATCAATAAGGAAGAGATCATCCGGAACAAGAACAAGATTGTAGAAACCCTGGGCAATTATAAAATCCAGATCGACAAGATCCGGGCCACGATCGGGCCGACGGTCACACTTTACGAGATCGTTCCGGCTCCGGGGGTTCGGATATCGAAGATCAAGAACCTTGAAGATGATATTGCCCTGAGCCTGGCTGCTCTTGGGATTCGCATCATAGCGCCCATACCGGGAAAAGGCACCATAGGCATTGAGGTGCCCAACGAGAAGAAAGAAATTGTGAGCATGCGGTCGATACTGACCTCAAAAAATTTCAGGGAAGCCGGATATGAACTTCCCATTGGCCTTGGAAAAACCATATCCAATGAAACCTATGTGATCGACCTCGGGCAGCTTCCCCACCTCCTGGTGGCCGGTGCCACAGGCCAGGGTAAATCGGTTGGGCTAAATGCCATTATCACCTCACTGCTCTATAAAAAGCATCCCAGCCAGCTCAAGTTTGTGCTGGTGGACCCGAAAAAGGTGGAGCTCACCCCCTATGCCAAGATCAAAAACCATTACATGTCCAAGATCCCGGACATTGAAGAGCCCATCGTCACCGAAAACCAGGACATTATCAAAACGCTGAACTCCTTGTGTGTGGAGATGGACGAAAGATACAACCTGCTGAAGAATGCCCATGTAAAGAACATTAGCGAATACAACAAGAAATTCATCAAAAAGCGGCTCAACCCGGAAAAGGGTCACCGCTATCTGCCTTACATTGTGGTGGTAATCGACGAGTTTGCCGATCTGATCATGACGGCCGGCAAGGAAGTCGAAAGCCCCATTGCCCGACTGGCCCAACTAGCCAGGGCCATTGGCATCCACCTGATCATAGCCACCCAGCGGCCCACTACCAACATCATCACCGGTGTAATCAAGGCCAACTTCCCTGCAAGGATTGCTTTCAGAGTAACCTCCCAGATCGATTCAAGAACCATCCTCGACAGCACAGGCGCCAACCAGCTGATCGGTCGCGGCGACATGCTGATCTCCACAGGCAGCGATCTGACGCGCCTGCAGTGCGCTTTCGTTGACACGGAAGACATTGAGAAGTTAACCGATTTCATCAGCAACCAGCAGGGCTTTGCGCAGCCCTACGAGCTTCCGGAATACGAGGATGAAAGCGAGCTCGACGGGAGCGGCTCCAAAAAAGTCGACAAATGGGATGCCCTTTTCGAGGAAGCTGCACGTACGGTGGTACGCCACCAGCAGGGTTCCACTTCCCTGATCCAGCGTAAGCTTTCCATCGGCTACAACCGGGCCGGACGGATCATGGATCAACTGGAAGCCGCCAACATCGTCGGTCCGCATGAAGGAAGCAAGGCCAGAGTTGTGCAATTTCCCGATGAATATGCATTGGAACAATATTTGAGTAACTTTTTTAATGGAAACCAATAGTTAATTCAGAAATGAGATACATTGCACTGCTTACCATCATCATGCTGGCCGCTTTTGACACATCCGCCCAGGATAAAAATGCGGAAAAACTGCTCAAAACACTGGCGGAAAAACATAATGCCTACGAGAACATCACGGCCGATTTCACATTTCACTACAAAAACCTGCAAACTGAGAGTGAGAATGAATGGACCGGCAAAATTATCATGCAGGGAGAAAAGTATAAGCTGGAACTGAAGAATTCTACGATATACTTTGACGGCAAAACGCTCTGGAATCACCTCCACGGACCCAATGAGGTAAACATCTCCGAGCCTCCGAAGCAGGAGGACGCCGACATCATCAACCATCCCCACCAGATATTCGACATCTACAATAAAAATTTCAAATACAAATATCTGGGAAACGAAACGATCAACGGACAGGAAGTATATGTGGTCGATCTTTACCCCAAAGAGCTCGACAAAAACTACAGCCGGATCCGGCTGAACCTGACCCAGTATGACGTCCAGATCCATTCAGCAAGAATTTTTGCCAAGGACGGATCCCGCTACCAGATCGAAATCGGGAACATGCAAACCAACCAGTCGCTTAGTGACTCCACATTCGTTTTCAACAAAGAAGCCCATCCTGATGTGGAGGTGATTGATATGCGGTTCTGACAATTCGTTTGAATGTTTGACGAAGAGTTTGATGGTTTGACGTTTAATGGTCATTAGGTAGTCATTTATGGTCATTCGGTGGTCATTCAATAGTCATTCGGTAGTTCAGAAAAGTTTTGACAAGTTTGATGGTTTGATGTTTGATTGTCATTGGTGGTCATTGATTGTCATTCAGTTGTCATTAGTCATTCATGGTCATTTAGTTGTACCCGCAGAACATAAGTCGCGTAGCGACGGTACAATATTTTTTGAACAGAAAAATCAAATTTCCTGTAACATGGAAATCAAAGCTTATAGATCGTTTTTTATCTCTCATAGGTTTGCATCTCCTATCTGTAGATTAAAATGTATCTCCTGTAGATCCGGCCCTCCCGTTTGTTGAGTTAACACGATCCATTTGTATGTAAAATTTTATCTCATGTAGGTCTGGAATCCCCATTTGTAAAGTGTACAATTCTTAAAGTCTGATTTGATGGTTTTTGCTTTATGGCCGAGTATGGGTAGTTGAAAGAGAATAATCTCACACCCGGCTCAGCAGCTTGGAGGCCGCTACGCCGATGAGGACTGATAGCATTTACAACTTAATGACCAGGAATGACAACCGAATCAACCATTGAATGACTTCTTCTTTCAACATTCAAACTCCCATCAAACTCTTTGGTAAAACTCCTGTCAACATCTTATGACCACTTAATGACCCAATGACAATAAATGACCATTATATTTATCTGCCAACTTTAACTTACGGATTGCTCCCGCCACGGCGGGATCAACTGTCTGCTTCTTACTTCGGGTATTTAATCCGTGCATGGTAGAAATTCTGCAGCTTCTTCTTGAAGATGCCCCGGATGATGGTGATCTCACGGAATGTGATGTCCACATTCTCAAACTGGCCACCGTTGAGTTGTGAATCGATGATGTGGTCCACAAGGTTGTTGATCGTTTTTTCATCCAGTTTGTTGTAGCTGCGGGAAGCAGCCTCCACGGCATCGGCCATCATCAACACCGCCATCTCCTTGGAAAAGGGCTTGGGGCCGGGATAGGTGAATTCCGACTCGTCTACCTCATCTTCGTTGTACTCCTGAAGATACTTCTTGTAAAAATAATGCACCCGCGTGGTACCGTGATGGGTGCGTATAAAATCCACAATGGGTCCGGGCAGCTTGTAACGTGAAGCATATTCAACCCCTTTCTTAACATGGTTGATGATGATCCGGGCGCTCTCTTTGAATTCCAGTTGCTGATGGGGATTGAAATCGGTATCCTGGTTCTCGATAAAGTAAATGGGATTCTCCATCTTGCCTATGTCGTGATACAGTGCCCCTGTTCGGACCAGCAGGGTATTTGCTGCGATCTGATATGCGGCTGTCTCGGCCAGGCTGGCCACCTGCAGGGAATGCTGAAAAGAACCTGGTGCCTGCTCCGATAACCTGCGCAGAAGCGGCTGATTGGTATCGGAAAGCTCCATCAGCGTGACATCGGAAAGGAAGCCAAACGTCTTTTCAAAAACGAATATCAGGGGATAGGAAGCAAGAACCAGCGCCCCGTTGATACCGAAATAACCCATATTCTCCCAGTTAACACCTTCTATATTGCCTTCCTGGGTAATAGAAAGACCGAAGTAAACGAATACATAGCTGACCACCACCAACGCGGCAGAAAGGAATAGCTTACCCCTCCGGCTCAGGCTGGTAAGACTAAAAATGGCCACGATACCGGCTATGAAATTCAGGAACACGAATTCAAAGCTGTTGGGAGCAAAAGAAGCGATCAGCATGATGGTGATGATGTGAATGAACAGGGCCAGCCGCGCATCATAGAACGACCGGATAATGATAGGGAGAATCGCAAAGGGTATGATATAGAATACCTCAGGCCGCATCTTCACGGTAAGGCTGGATACAACCACCATCAGGATTACCAGCAGAAGAATGAAGATCGTCTTCAGGCTGTCCTGCAGGATCTCAAACCGGAAATGATAAAGGAATAGATACAGCACAAATATTGCGGCAAACACAAAGACAAACTGTCCCAGCAAGATGATGTTGTACTGATAGTCGGAACCCAGCCGGCTCTCATATTCCCTTCTCAGGGACTCCAGTATCTGATAGGTCTTTGAATCAACCACTTCACCTTTGGACACGATCCGCTCTCCTTCCTGTACCATCCCTTTAGTCAGGGAGATGTTATCCAGCATGCTTTGCTTTACATTCTGGGAAGTTTCCTTATCATAAAGCAAATTGGGCCTGATGAAATCATAGAAGTTCAGGTTTTCAAAAAAGTCTGCCTGCCGGTCATTCAGGTTCAAATTTTCCAGGTACTGATCAACATGGTTAATTACATATTTATAGGCCTCTTTCGGGTCGTAAAATTCCGAAAATTGATGTTCTTCGGCTATGTTATCCCTTACGATCACAATTTCGGAATCGTCTCCCAGGTCCCCATATACGACTGAGGTTTCTACAATCCCCTTTCCATAGACATCCCTGTAAAATCCGAGCACATAATCATAAAAATCCTGGATTCTTTTCTCAAAATTGCTGTTTATAAAGGCATCCTTAAGCTCACCTTCAGCATATTTCTCCTTGAAAGCCACTTTTAACCTTTTATTGTATGCTTCGGTGAATTGTTTCACCTGACTTTGAAGAATGGTACTGTCGTAACGGAAATAGGGACTGAAATTTTCCAGTATACTGTCGCGTTCGGCTTTTATCTGCTTTTGGCTTTTGTATATGGGAAAATCATAGGGGGCGATCAAAGTTTCATGCATCCAGGGTTTTCCCCGCTGAAATTCATATTTGAACTTCCCTTCCCTTGGCAGAAAATTAACAATAATCGCAATCGTAAGCAGAAACAACACCCCGTTAAAGATGTTCTTATATTTATCTTTTACAAAGGAAAAGATGTTTTTCATACCTTCCGTCTAATTAAAATCATTGTTCCACAAAAGTAAAAATTTTGTCAATGCATGGTTTCTTTCCAGACCGGTATAACTAAATAAAATCTTCATTGTTCAATGGTTGATTTTGTTCGGGGGGAATAAGGCAATAAGGTTGGTGCGGGAGTAGGGGGGTCTTTATGCTACTAAGGTCTAATATAAGGAAAATAAGGTTTTAAAGAGCAACGGGCTGGATTTTATTCCCAAGTTGATGGATTTTTCCTATAATATCTTATTCCAGTAACGGTCCCACCAAATTTAGAAGCTACTTGTCTGATAAATTTCCCAAGCTCTTTTCTTTTTATCAGCTTCATCATCATAAGGTTTTAACATATTTAAAAGACATTATTAAATACCTAATTTTGTGTATCTTAACCCTTAGTAGCATTGAATCACACCCATAACCTGAACCTTATTACCTTATTAATGAAACTATATCATA
>CAYNPZ010000023.1:0-23824 GCA_964399175.1 uncultured Bacteroidales bacterium
TGACAACATTGATAAGGTCAATTTTGAGGGCAAATATTTCCGCGGAGATATTGGGTATGATGTATAAGTAGGCAGTAAGCAGTAAAAAAACTGGAGGGTGAGAAGACGGGAAGACGAGAAGTGAGTAGAGACATGCCGTGGCCTGTTTCGTCTTGGCCGGTTGTAGAGACGCAAGGCTTGCGTCTCGGAGATTGTCTGCGAAAATGAGAAGAGTGGAAGATGAGAAAAGTAGTGAGCACCGTCTTTAGCTACAGTCAACCCGAGACCCGGGACAGCCTAAGCACTGAGCTCTTAGCACTATGCTCCAGGCTCTTCGCTCTTCGCCTGCTTTAACAATATAACAATTTGACAATGTAACAATTTATTTATTGATAAACATTATAGTCTAACGATACCATACGAAAACGCCCATGCTTCTTAGAATAGCGAGAACCAGATCCCCCGGAATACTTATATTTTTACTCATTGTTACCTTTCTTTTGTGGTGGTCTTCATTCAATCATCCGGAGATTCCCCGGTTCCATTTTGATACCTTTCAGATGCCGCTTTATCAACTGGTAATGGATGCTGTCAGACAGAATGTGCTGTTGAACCGGGTCATCGCATTTTTTATTCTTATTATCCTGGGGATCCTCGTAATAAGATTCAATCAGCAATATATGCTGATCTCTACCCAGGCTTACCCGCATATAGCATTTTATTTGCTTATAGCAAGCAGCTTTGTTCAGTTGCAATGGCTTAATCCCGGCCTGTTGTCTGCCTTATTTATCTTTTTTATGGTTGATCAGCTTTTTTCAGTATATAAAAAGCGTTATGTGCTGAACCGTCTTTTCATGGCAGGTTTCTGGGTTTCCATAGCCGGGCTTTTTTATATTCATGCAGTATATTTTATCCTGTTGATCTGGATTTCCCTGTTCATCCTCAGGAGCTTCAGCCTCAGGGAATGGTTTGTTCCCATTCTCGGATTTGCATTTCCCCTGCTTTTTCTTTTTGCATTCTATTTTGTTTATGAGCCCCTGAGTATACCGGGTCTGACTGAAACCATCACCCGGAATTATATGAATGAAGTTACCATAACCTATTATAATCCCGCCTATTATGCATTTTATGGATTGATGGCCCTGATGGTAATTCTGGGAAGTTTTTCACTATTGGGAAGGTTTCCCCAAATGAAGATATACGTAAGGAAATATTATGAAATATTTTGGTGGATGTTTGCCGGAAGTGTGGTACTTTTTATATTAAGCGGCCAGGTTTCAGTGGAATTGTTATACTTTGTTTCGCTGCCCCTTTCATTCCTTCTGGCCGGATATGTTCTTTCGGTTCGCTCCGGTGTTTTCGGGAATATCCTCCTTTTTCTCTTTATCGCTGCTTTGGCTTTTATTCAATATATGAACTGATTAGTGTTTGTCCATAAAGTCAAAGAGATTTGAAAGAGTCTCGTCTAGAATGTTCGCTGGCAAGGCTTGCGAGTTTTGAATGACAGGAGTTTACTTGATGTAATCGACTGGCATGAAAAACGAGCGTAACGCAGCCAGCGGATATTATAGACAGACTCTAATTACAATTTCTTTACAAAGGAAAGTACCACTACGGCAAGGCCTTCTTTCCCCTCTTCAAATTCAACCCATATATGGTATGGTCCGGTTTTCTGAACTTTTAAATCGACGGAGGGATACATTTTTCCGGTTTTTTCTACATAGTTTGTAGCCAGCAAATTACTGCTGCTATATATTTTAATTATTCCATTTCCCGGGTAATCTTTTGAACTGCATATAGTGAATCTGTACTGGGTGTTTTTCCTTAACATCAGAGATTTTTTTTGAGAAGGAGGTTCTTCTCCCGGTGCTGCACCACTGAGCCTGACTGTAAAATCTTTCAGATATTTGGTATCCTCAGATAGTTTTGTACACATGTTGACCAGTTCTTCTCCGGTCTGTGCCTGAGCCGAATTCAAAAAACCCAGCGAAAATATTGATAAGAGTATGATGATATAAAATCTTTTCATATATCTGATGGTATATTTTGTTGGTTGATTAGATTGTTTCGTATTTCAATGGACTCACTGATGATTTTATTCAGCAACTTATCGGAGACTTTGACAATGCTTTTCTCATTCTGCTGAATGACAAGGCGTCCGTCTACTATCTTTCTCTCTGGTTCACCTTTCTCAATGGTTATGGTTACGTCTTTAAAAAGATTATTCAGCCGGTCAAATTTTTTGATTAAATTGGCAAAATCGGGGTCTTTTTCAAAGTTTTCCAGTAATATCATCAGGTCACCCAGGATGATTTTCTGTTCACCGATGGCTTCTCTCAGCTCAGGATCGGGTTTATTCCGGAAAACTTTCCCTGACAAGTATAACCCTTCTATCCAGCCACCTGCTACCATTAGGGTACTTAGGTTGCTTCGGTTGTTTTCCCTGAGATATTTGTCCATCTGATTAAAGTTCTTTTGGGAAATGTACATCAGAGAATCCAGATTTTCATTGCTTTTGGCCAGCCTATGCAGGGTATTGAAATCAAAGAATTGTCCAACATTGAGGTTGTTGGCCAGCTTCCTGATAGACGTAAGATAATCCAGAGCTACTGTAGTTTTGCTGTACATATTCAAATATCCAAGATCTGCCCCATAGATTCCCAGAACCAAAGCTTGATCAAATTGTGTATTATAACCCTCTACTTCAGTGGAAGCTAAATGCTCTTTAGAAAAGGGGACATTCAGGCTTTTTATAAGAGCCGCTGTTTCGATGTGAGAAGAAATGTTTTGGGTCACATTTTTCATTGCCTGATCAGAAATTTCCAAAACTCCCCTGTTGGCAACCGAATCGGGAACCGCAAATTCATCTGACTTTTTGTCGTTTGAAGATCTGCAGGAGATTAAAACGACAAATGCAATGAAGAGGTATGCAAGATGTTTAAAACGTATGTTGATCATCTGACGATTTTTACAGAAATAATATTATCATTTAAATTCTAAAAACTATTATGATTTACGAGAGATTGATTCTTTCAGTTTCACTTTTTGGGGTAAATTAATCAGCGTATGCAATACATTATAGTAAAGCGCCGCATACAGCAGAATTGACATCACTACGATAATGGCTATATTAAACCAGTAAGTGCTGAAAAAATTGCCCATAAAATGCTTCCTCGGGGCAAAGAAATGGGCCCGGAAGTTGACATATCCTTCCACCTCGGGATCATTATAGATTGGGTCGATGTGTTGGATGAGCTCATCTTTGTACTGGATGATCTTGTTCTTTTCAAACACCTTTTTTACCTGGTCGGCCACGCTTTCGTTGTAATAATTGTCCTTTTTACGCCGGTACATCCTGGGCTTGTTTTCGGTCAGGTAACTCCTGATGTTATCCAGTTTTTGATTGGCCTTATCAAATTTTTTCTGGTAATATTTGTCGAGCCGCTCAAGATATGTTCTGATTTTTGAGGTCACCTCACCGTTGATGCTGCCAGCGTTCACACGTCCGGCCGCCTGGAACTGAATATTGGTTCTTTCTGTCTCTTCTTTCAGTTCATTCCGGAGCAAGCTCAGTTCTTTTCTGAACTTTTCCCTTGTTTCCGAGCCATCGCTGGAATTCATATGGTTTTCCACAAATTTCAGGCTCTTTTTCAACTCAGGCAGGTAGTATACCTGCTTAAAGTTGGCCTGGCTTTCCTGCTTTTTCAGATCATAGAAGTATTCTTCATAATCGTTATTTTTATATTGGTTGACCATCAAAGCCTCATAGGACCATTTGGTAGGCATGATCTCGGCAATCATGGGAACTTTTTCCACGCTGCTTATGGAACGGTTTAGCTTGTCGAAAGGGAACATGGCGCCGCTTAGAATCATCATGGGGATCATCAGCAAGGGTATGATGATATAAATGGTTACCGCCGAGTTGAAGCTTGCGGAAATGTTTAACCCCAGCATGTTGGCACAAACTGCAGTAATGAACAAGGCAAACCAGTATTCAAAATACATTCCCTTTATCTCCAGTATGCTGTTGGCTATGAGGACAAACAATAATGACTGAATGGCTGAAATAAGTATGAGTATAACTACTTTTGAAGAAAGATAACTGGATTTGCTCAAATTCAGAAATTGCTCCCGCCTGAGGATCTTCCGGTCGCGGAATATTTCTTCTGCGCTGACTGTTAAACCGAGAAATAGCGCCACAATGATGGCCATGAAGATGAAGATGGGGATATTTTCATTGAGCCGGAAAATATAGCTACCGGAAGTGGGATCGGGTATATACCGGATGATATAGGAAAGTATGAAGGCCAAAACGGGTGCCTCCAGGAGGTTGAGGGCTACATATTGTTTGTTGCTTATTTTGGAAAGAAAGTCTCTGATCGTATAGATCCTGAACTGGTTAAGCCACGAGGGAAGATTGGTGCTTGACGGCGGATCTTCTTCCACTTCCGGGACTTTTTCAATTTTTATGTTCTCGTGGAGCTTCTCCTCCCATTTTTTCGGGGGTATCTTCCGTTTATCGGTGTACTGGCCGTATTCATCAACCACTCTGGCTTCCATAATATTGAAGATGAGCTCGGGGTTGACGTTACCGCAGGTTGGGCATTCACCCACATCGCTGTTGACCTGCGCATCCAATTTTTTGAAATAGATAACGCTCTCCACGGGATTTCCGTAATAGACCATATATCCCCCTTCATCCAGGATGATCATGTTGTCGAACATCTTATATATCTCTGAAGAAGGCTGGTGGATGACAACAAAAATAAGCTTTCCTTTCAGGCTCAGTTCCCTGAGGAGGTCCATCACGTTTTCGGAATCCCGGGAGGACAGGCCGGAAGTGGGCTCATCCACAAAGAGGATGGCAGGTTCACGGATCAGCTCCAGGGCAATGTTGAGTCTTTTCCTTTGGCCCCCGCTAATCAGCTTGTTCAAGGGGGATCCTACCTTAAGATCTTTGATTTCTGACAGGCCCAGGTTACCCAATGTTTTATTGACAAGCTCCCTGATTTCTTCCTCGCTTTTGTCGTTAAAAACAAGCTTGGCATTGTAGTAAAGGTTCTGAAATACGGTAAGCTCTTCGATAAGCAGGTCGTCCTGCGGTATATAGCCGATGACACCCTTAAGCTTTTCTTCTTCCTCATGCAGATTGATCCCGTTGATCCTGATCTCACCATTGGTGGGTCTGGTCAGCCCGGCCATTACGTTCAGCAGGGTGGTTTTTCCTGCACCGCTGGCACCCATGATACCAACCAGCTTGCCCTGGTTTTCTGAAAAGTTGATGTTCCTCAGGCCGATCGCCCCGTTGTCAAACTGATATTCTATGTTTTCAGCAACATACGATAACTTCAGCGAGGTTTTATCGGCCAGGTAATGGGCCACAACATCGCTGTAATATATGGGCTTGCCTTTGGGAAGCTTGATGGATCCGCCATGAGCAAAGAGATAGATTCTTTTGTTATTCAGGGGAAGGCCATTCAGATACAGTTCTTCATTGCCGGTGTATCTGAGAAAATACAGCTCCACACTGTGGATATGCAGAATGAAGATGCTGCCGTCAAGCGCTTCGGATTGAATGTGTTTGCATTCATTGCAGATATTTTCCTTCTCATTAATGATCAGTATATTTGGATTGTCCAGCTTTTCAACCTCGTTGTTTATAACATAGGTTTCAATGCTGTTGTATTCCTCCTTGCTGATCTTAAATACCTCGGCCACCGTATTGATGATGGCCATGCGCTGCTCGGAGAATTTTCTGTCGGCGTTGACCAGCTCAAACAACCTTACCAGAACAATTACCTTTTGTTTTTGGGTAAGGGTTTTGTTGATCTTTTTGCACAGTCCGAGTATCCTGACCGAGTCCTTTACGGAAGTCAGTTTTCTTTTCCCTGATTTGTCGCTGGTGGTGTCACCTGTAAATCCGGCCTTTTTGTCGAATAATGCAATGTATTCGTTAATGGCTTCATCGTTGAGCTGTTGAGTTAAGAAATTCAACACATAATCACGCTCATTGGTTTCCACACCATCATCCTGTTTTGCAATGATGGCAAATAATTGCATTAAAGCCTTAAGGATCTCTTCACTCATTTCTTATAGCTGATCTTCTGAAATTATAAAACGTAACTTACCTGCTCAAACGGAATATCCACAATATCGGCATATTCTTCACCTGCTTCCTGCATGTCTTCATCGTCTTCAGGATAATACCATTTGATGAGGACATCGTTTCCGTTTTCATACAGATCTTCGAGTTTCATCAGTATATCCAGGAGTAATTTGGATGATGCCGTATTGAAATATACCAGTTTAAATGAAAAAACGGTTTTGGAATTGGGATTTTCAGCATATTCATCGAGCCAGTTCAAAATGGGCTCATAAAATGTGGACACATCTTCCGGAAGGGACCTGCCGGAGATTTCAAATATTTCGTTGTCTTTATCCAAAACGATACTTGGGGTATCGTCTGTTCCTTTTATTTTAATAACTTCCATAGCAATTGTTTTTTATTCGTTGGTTCTAGAAACTGAAGATGACAGAAGGAAAAAGGAGTTTATTTCATCAATGGGCAGAAAATGGTACTCCAGTTTGTTCCCTGTTTTCCTGACTATATCGATAAAACCGAGGCCTGCTCCGCCCTTGTCCGACAACCGGCCTTCACGCATCTGTTTCTTATATAGCTGCTTCAGGCCTTCCTTGTCCAGGCTGTTGATTTCTTCGAGCATCTCGGTTAATTCTTCGATTTTCCTGTTCTCGATAACATTACCGGTGGTCACATGGTAATCCTCGGTTCCTTTACTGACCATAAAAATACCCCGGCCGGCAAAAATATACTCATCAGAGCCGAAAGTATCGGCATGTTTGCTGATGTTTTGCAAACATTCCACCATTACATGAAAGACTTTCTTTTGAACGGTGTTTGATTCATCCTCCTTGGCCATGTTGGATTCGGTCAGAGATGTAAACGCTTTGGTTATCTGGTGCGTGATTTCACCCTCGTAAACCAGGGTAATCTCATGGGCCTTCATCGAACGATAAAAATCGTAAACAAATTCAAGAAAGCCTTTAACATTATGTTTGTCCATAAAAAAATTGAATTTAGTTACACATAACACATCATAAAAATAATATATTAGAATTCGATTCCAATCATCAGTACGTCGTCAATTTGTTTGTTATCCTTTTTCCAGTTTCTGTATTCCTTTGAGAACAAGCTGCTGAACTCCTGCATCGAGAGGTCTTTGTTTTCCACTATATTTTCTCTTATTTGTTTCGGAGTGTATTTTCGCTTTTGGGGTCCGCCGATTTGATCGGGCAATCCATCGGTAAAGAAGAAAATTTTGTCTCCTGCCTGTATATCGATCACATGATTCACAAAATCCTTTTCGGCTTTCTTTCTGTGGGGTATGCCTCCAATGGCTTTTCGGTTGCCTTTGTACTGGTTAAGTTCGCCATCTCTGAGCAAATAGAGTGGCCTGTGGGCTCCGGCAAACTGAAACTCATTCTTTTTCTTGTCAATTCTGCAAAGGGCAATATCCATACCATCGCGGGCTTCGGCATCGAAACGTTCCTGTTTCAGGGTGCTTCTCACCCCATAGTGGAGTTTATCGAGCACCTGTGCTGCGGTATAGTTTTTATCATGATCCACAATATTGTTGAGCTGGAAGTATCCAATGAACGAAAGCAATGCCCCAGGCACACCATGACCTGTGCAATCTACGGCTGCTATAAAGATGATGTCTTCATTTTTTACAAACCATGGGAAGTCACCGCTGACCACATCCCTGGGTTCATAGAATATAAAGGATTTGGGAAGGTGCTCCTGGATGATGTTACTGTCCGGAAGTATGGACGACTGGATCCTTTGTGCATAATTGATGCTTTCCGTAATTTTTTTGTTTTTTTCCTGAATCTCCATTTCAATCCGCTTGGCCTCGGTAATGTCGTGACCTACGAAAAGCACGGTTTCAAGCTCATTCTCATTATATTCCGGTATGCTTTTAAAGTTCATGATCCGTTCGCCAAGGTTGGCGGTTGGAATATTGATTTCTTTGGTCAGATGGTTGTTCTGTTGTTTGATTTTTTGAATGGAATCCAGGAAAAATCCTGACAGGGTTTCTTCCATTTGAAGGTCTTCGATACGGGTATTGATCAGTTCATGGGGGTGCAGGCCCAGATAATCCTGTGAAACGGGGTTGGCATAGAAAAACTGGCCGTAGGTATTCAGGCGTAGAATCAGATCGGGGCTGTTTTCCGAAAGCGACTGCATTTTGCTTTTCATGCGTTCTTCTTTCTCTGCCCGTTTACGCTCGGTGATGTCCCTTGAGTTCAGAATGATACCATTGATGGCGGGATCATCCAGCATGTTTCTGCCGGTAGTTTCCAGGTATATTTTCTTACCGTCTTTTTTTACGTAGGTATATTGCAAAGTTTGGGGTTGCTCCGGGTTCTGCCTGAGCTTCCTGAACATTTCTTTCATGGCAGCTTCCCCTTTGGCTGTCAGCCTGTTCATGTCTTCGCCTTTCCGCATTTCGTCCTGTGTATATCCGAGTATCTTTTCTACGTTGGGACTCTGGTATTTCAGTTGAAGGTTTTCATCGTATATGGAGATCACCTCAGAAGCATTTTCCAGCAATGCCTGCATGCGATTCTGGGCATTTTCCACTTTCTTGACCTGTGCTTCCAGCTCCTTGTTTGATTTTTCCAGTTCCTCCTGTGTGGTCCGCATCTCTTCTGCATTCTGGCGGAGCTCTTCCTCGTTTTCTTTCAGCTCCTCGGTCATCTGCTGAGATTCCTGAAGCAAACGTTCTGTTTTCTGGTTCATTTTCAGGTTGTAAATGGTACGGGCGATGATCTCGGCCAGCTCTCTCAGAAAGTCTATGGTCAGCTGGGGAATTTCCTCCTTGATATCTCCAAACTCAATCACCCCCTGCAGCTTTTCATCGGTGATCAGGGGTACGATAAGAAGGCTGCTGGGCTTTTTATCTCCCAGTATGCCTGACGTGATGGTGGCGTAATCTTCCGGGATCTCAGTTCTGTAGATGTAGTCCATTTCGTATGCACACTCACCGATCAGCCCTTCGCCAATCCTGAATTCCTGGTTGATGAAGCGTTTCCGGTTATAGGCATAAGTGGCTACATTAACCAGTTTTTTCTCTTCTTCGTTATAAATATATAATGCTCCCTGGATGATGTTGATGTAATTGATCAGCTTTACAATCACATCATAGGCCAGGTCATCAATTTTGTTGTGGATTCTCAGAATATCGGATATAATATCTTTACCTTGGGCAATCCAGTTTCTTTCTTTCTCCTTTTTATTGCTTTCAAGCAGGTTGTTCCGCATCCTAAGGAGTGATTTTCCCAGTACGTCGTTTTCATCCTTGATTTCAAAGCCGGCATCATACTGGCCCTCACCGATTTTCTTTGCGAAGGTGGCATTCCGGTCGATGTCAAGGTCTCTCTGATGGATGATGTCTTCGAATAATTCCACCTCCTTTTCCCGCTTTCTGTAATAGATGTAAATGATTCCCCCGACAATAACAGGTACGGCATCAATAAACCAATGAACCGGGTTGTTGGCATGGATTTTTCCAATTGCTGAAAAACCAAACGGAAGGTTGCTCACAGCAATATCGATGATCCATGCAGCCAGCACGAGTACAAGAGAAGCGGCTATACCGATGATGATATCATTTTTGGTGATGGTTATTGAGTTATTGTCTTCATTCATACGGCAAATGCATATGTTTTAAATGGTTTCGGATAATCTTTTCCCGATTGTTTCCGAAAGCTGTGTAAATATATCTTCTGTTTTCCTGTCGAATTGCTTGAATGAGGCCAGTTCTATCAGGCCTGTGGTTTTCTGATTATGGATAACCGGCACAAGCAGGAGTCCGTTGGGAGATCCCTGACCCAGTCCTGAAAGCACAGTAATGTAATTCTCAGGTATCTTCGTTAGGTTGAGCACTTTTTGATTTTTGGCCGTTTGGCCGGTTAATGCCACCCCAAGCTCAAAATCCTTTGGCTCTTCCTCACCATAATAGGCAAATTTACCGGCAATACCGAATGTATCACTATTCTCCTTCCTTATATAAAACAATCCCTGGACGATATCATATTCGCTGGCTATATTGGCAAGAATTTTTTCAGCCAGCTGGCCTGTATTCAGGTTTTGGTCATTCGATGGAGTGAACTTTTTTGCTATTGATTCGATGTCAATTTGTTCGGTTTCATTTTCCTGTTCATCTGAAGCCGGGGCTTCTTCAATGGTTTCATCAACGGGACTTTCGGTGGTTTTTTGCAGATATTCCTCCTTGGTTTTTGATTGTGCCGTAATTTGCATGATCAGCCAGAGATGGGTCAGGCTGAAGATCACTATAAAAGCTACAAGCACATAGGCTGCACCCATTGAAATATCCGCTTCAACAGCCTGGTTTACGTTTATCAACTTACCAAACAATATAAAAGACAATATCAGGATGATAAAGAATGATGAAAACGCCAGTATTTTGGGATATTTAAATATTTTGTTCAGGATCATCACTTTATTTTTAGTAAAAAATCTATTATTTGGTTTGCACGATATACATGGTTTACCTCGGTTGCATTGAGTGCTGCCTGTGACATGGTAGATACCTCGCATTCCTCCGGATCCTGGACGATAACAGTTCCACCTGCATCCTTTATCTTTTTTAAACCCCATGCACCGTCTCTGTTCGCACCCGAAAGAATGATGCCAATAAGATTCTTCTGGTATGTTTGGGCAGCTGTTGAAAAGGACAAATCGATCGAGGGTCGGGAATGATTTACCGTTTCCTCTGTGGAAAGAGCAATTTTCTTGTTCAGTTCGATGTACATATGGTAATTGGATGGGGCCAGATAGGCTGTACCCGCTCTGATTGAATCCTTATCATAGGGTTCGACAACGGGGAGGTTTGATTTTATCGACAATGCCTCCACAAAACCTGAACGAACATGTTTCAGCCTGTGCAGGTTCAGCAACAGAGGCATGGGGTAATTTTCAGGCAAAGCATTCAGCATGCTGGTAATTACCCTGAAACTCCCCGCTGATCCTCCAATTATGACAGCTTGATACATCTATGAATTCTTTTTTTTGTATATACTCTCGTTCTCTCCAACCAAAATGAAATCCTTATCTGAATTCCAGTAGTCAATTTTTTCATTCAGGCCTATTATCATATGCCCTCCCGGCATCAGACAGTTGTTCATGGTTTTGAGCAACCGTTCTTCCATGATTTGATTGTAATAAAGCATCTGATTTCTCCAGAAAATAAGTTTGATCCCCCTGGGATATTGATCCGACAAAGTATTTTGACTGAAAAAATGAATGTTTTTCATTAAATCCTTTTCGACATATCCCTGGTCATCCTTTACGGTACAATATTCATTCAGTTCCTTGTTTCTGAATATCCGTTTGAAATTTGCTTCGTTCACTTCCATTTTTGATGCATCAAAAACGCCCTGTTTCACTTTATCCATTCTTATATTACTAATACTGCTGGCATGGATTTCTACGTATTCCCGGAGATTAAGTTCGGTGAGAAGGATCATCAATGAATATAATTCCTCTCCTGAGCTCACTTCAGGGAACCAGATTTTATATGGAGCGCTTTTTTTAATGACCGATGTTAAAAAACCATCCATCAGGAAACGCCACAATGAAGGATCTCGGAACATCTCGGTGTTCTCGATGCAGATTTCCTTCAGGAATAGCTGGAAAAACGAGGCGTCGTTGATTATTTTCCTTATCAGACTGTGTACCGTTTTAAGATTATATTTTTCGAGTATGTATTCCAATCTTCTTTTAAAAAAGGTCAGGGCATAATTTCTGAAGTCATAATCGTAATGCTCCTGTATGGTTTTCAAAATATTTCGGGTATCAACTATTCCAAGTTCGTATTTATTCATTGCCTTGGCCTTTAATCAGTTAAATTTTTTCTTGTAGAAGTTGCCCTTCTTTTCGAATTTGTTTGCTATATCACCAAGCATGCTCTCATGCATGCCGAACAAGAGATATCCATTGGGATAGAGATGCTCATGCAACATCTTAAATACTTTTGATTGCAGCTCATATTTGAAATAGATAATGACATTCCTGCACATGATGAGATCAAACTTCGCGAAGTACAGATTTTCTCCTCTGACCAGGTCGTGCTTTCGGAATATGGGTTTTTCCCTGAGAAAATCATTCATCTCAAGGGTATCTTCCGATTTATTGATCCTGAAATACTTCTCGTAAGGCACATCGTTATATTCTTCATAGTTGAAAGGATTTTCCTTGATTACCTTGTCAAAGTTGTCCAAGTAGTTGATATTGAACCGGTATTTATAGACCCCTTTCCGGGCTTTTTCAAGGGCATCCTCATTGAGGTCGGTGGCGAAAATCTTCGCTTTGTCAAAAAGATCCAGTTCATTCAGCAGAATGAGCATGGAATAGACCTCCTGGCCTGTGGAGCACCCGGCGTGCCAGATATTGATGTTTTTATTGTTATTGAGTTTCGGCAGAACTCTGAATCTAAGATCCTGCCAGATTTTTGGATCCCTGAAAAGCTCGGTGGTGTTGACCGTGATGCTCTTGACCACATCATCGATTAATCCTCCGTTTTTCTTTAAGTTGTGGAGCATGGTCGGCATATCCATCCTGTAATCATTCAATACTTTTTGAATTCTGCGCTTTAGCGATTTTTCGGAATATCCGCTAAAATCGTATTCAGAATAATTTTTTATTGTAGATATAAAATATTGGACTTCTTGTTCCGATAAACCCATGCACCTAATTCGCTAATTAATTTAAATACTTTCCCTTCCTACGATAAAATATATTTTAGGTTTGGATAATTTTATGTCCGGATATTTTAATTTGATTAAACAAAAAATGTTAAAAGTATTAAAATTTGTCCAATTTTGTAATTCAATGGTTTTCTTTTTCTATGAATAGCAAGAATTTGACGTTGGCCATATATGGAATCCAGGACTTATCGAGCGGTCCGTGGCCGGCTTATGTCCACGACCACAACCTGGCTTTATATAAAGATGGTGATTTGGTCAAATACCTGGCTTTGGAAAGGCATACCCGAAATAAATACGACAGCCGGCTCCCTTCTTATATTTACCCTCTTTTGAAACAGGAGAAAATACTTGGGATCACCAACCTGGACCTGGTCTTTGTGGATAACGTGATCGGACGAGCATTCATAAGCAGGGAAGGCCATATCCGGTTCGAAGGACCCATGAATGACGGCCTGTCTGCAATGCCTGAGAAGGGTAGGGGTTATTTCCTTGACAAGCACATAGAGGCATATGTAGTGAATCACGAGCTGGCCCATGTATTTTCCAATTTACCGTTTTATGGACCTTTCAGGGAAAACAGCCTTCACGTGCATTTTGACGGAGGCGCCAGTAAGAGTAACTTTTCGGCATGGATATTCAGAAACGGTGAGCTCAGATTGCTTGAATACCACTGGGATCTTGATGATCTGGCTTCTTTTTTCAATGCAAATGCCCTTTCCTTTTCTCTGGTAAAAGCCAGCCGGGAGAATCAAAACAGCATGCCCGGGAAATTTATGGGTTACGCCGCTTATGGCAGTTACGACAGCAGGATAGAATCATGGCTTAAACGACATGATTATTTTAAAGACATATGGGGAAACAAAAAGATGTTTTTTGAAAGGGTCAGAAAAGACTGGAATCGGGATTTGCAGGACTTTAATCTGAATGATTCTTTTTTACAGAATATAGCCGCTACATTTCAGTATATATTTCAGCGTGAGTTGATGAAGAAAATGAAGGAGCTAAAACAGTTAACCGGTGCAGCGTATTTATACTACAGCGGGGGTTCTGCACTAAATATAAAGGCCAATGCTGCACTGGCCAATAGCGGGTTGTTCAGGGAAGTGTTTGTTCCGCCCTGCACGAATGATTCGGGGCTTTCCATCGGTGCCGGTGCTTTTGTGGAATGGCTGAAGCATGGATCTGTACAGCCACAATCTCCCTATTTGAACAATTGGTTGCTGAATACACCTGTAATGAAGCATTCAGAAGATGATTTGAAGACCATTTCAAAGCTTTTATTTGAAGGTGAGGTAGTAGCGGTGATAAACGGCTATGGTGAAGCAGGTCCCAGGGCGCTGGGCAACCGAAGCATCATTGCCCGTGCCGACTCGAAAAAACTTTCAGATTATGTAAGCCGGGGGCTCAAGCAAAGAGAATGGTACCGGCCAGTGGCCCCCGTTATGCTGGGAAAAAATCTGCCCTGGTTTACGGAATCTCTTTCTTCCGGTGTTCTGAGCCAATATATGCTTACGGAATTCCATATTCACTCCGACCGGATCAATGAGCTGGAAGGGGTTGTTCATGTCGACGGGACTTCGAGAATACAGACCATTAACAATAGAACTGAAAATCCTTTTTTATACGATCTTCTGGTTATGATTGAAACGCAATATGACCTGAAAGCCTTGCTGAATACATCCTTCAATTCCAAAGGGAATCCTCTTGTTCATACAGAGGAGGATGCTGTGGAAGAAGCACGGTCTATGAGCATAAACCATCTTGTGATAAATGGAAAGCTTAGCAAGCTTTAAATTTTTTTACTCCGTCATGTGATTTGCATTGGCCTGTTTAATTTACATCGTTTGCGGATTAAACAATGAGGCGTTACATTTGTTATTATAATTGAAGGTTCAAACTACTAAAATTAACAGTAAAATGAGTTACTATACAAATAAAACTTTGGAAGGAAGCTTTGACCAGGTAGTGGAAAAAGTAACCAATGCTTTAAAAGAAGAAGGCTTTGGGGTATTGTCAGACATTGATGTAAGTGCAACCCTGAAGAAGAAAATTGATGTTGATTTCCGTAAATACAGGATATTGGGGGCCTGCAATCCGCCCAATGCACATAAAGCACTCTCGGCGGAACCTTACATTGGCCTGATGTTACCCTGCAATGTAGTGGTTCAGGAAACGGATGACGGAAAAGTCGATGTTTCAGCCGTGAATCCTGTTGCTTCAATGGCTGCAGTCGAGAATCCCCAATTGAAAGATGTGGCAACCAATATTAAGGAAAGACTGGAACGTGTAATCCAAAATCTTTAAACCTATGGCTTTGTATTTAAAACTGATCTTATTGGTTATTGTGCTGGTAGCCATTGTGATGGGGGTATTTGGATTGAAGATGCTCTATGATAAGGGAGCCAGATTTAATGTGGAATCGGATCCGGATAAATACAAAAAAATCAAGAAAGATGGGATTTATAGCGTCTATTCAGGACAAAATAAAAGGGAACAGGACAAAGAACAAGACACTTAAGTTCCGGACCTCGTTACAATGCAACGGTTGTGTTCAGCGAGTCAAGCCTCATCTTGACAAAATTACCGGGATTGAAGGATGGGAGGTTAATTTGCAGAATCCCAAAAAGGTTCTAAAAGTGAGTGTTCCTTCAGACCAGCAAGGTGAGGTTTCAAAGGAAGTGATTCAGGCTGTTGAAAAAGAAGGGTATGAGGCTGAGAAGCTGAAATAGTCGTTGGAAACACAAAATTTACCTGTACTGCCATGACTGATACGTATAAGATATATATAAAAAATATGGTTTGTCCGAGATGTATCATGGCAGTACAGGATATTCTGATCAAGCTGGAGATCCCCTATATTGAAGTGCGTCTTGGGGAGGTGATATTGAAGGAACCCAAAGAAAATTATGATCTGGACCCATTACAATCTGAATTAAAAAAGATTGGATTTGAGCTAATAGAGGATAAACAGCTTCAGCTGGTAGAGAGTATCAAGAATCTTATTATTGATCTGGTTCGAAATCCTCAGGAAAGCAAGAATCCTTACAATTTTTCCATCTATCTGTCTGATAAGCTGGGAAAGAATTATCACTACCTAAGCAACATCTTTTCTGAAAAAGAAGGCATTACCATTGAAAAATACATGATCCTCCAGCGGATTGAATATGTAAAGGAAATGCTGATCTATGATGAGTTTAGTTTGAGTGAGATCGCCTGGAAGCTGAATTATAGCAGTGTTGCCCATTTATCCAATCAGTTTAAGCAGATTACCGGATTTTCACCCTCAGCCTTTAAAAAGTTACAGCATCAGAATCGAAATCCCCTGGATCAATTGTAAGCACATGCAGGGAATAAGATTTGTGCTTTAGCCTCATCATTCTGTAAATCTTTGTCAGAATGATGTAAAGCAAAGAGGGATGTACACATGTATTTTTGTAGTAAAAGCAATTGTCAAGATTCTGTCGATGAAGTAAAAGATTTATAAAAAAGGAGGTGATTATGATACATGAAATGATGTCGGGTTACGGCCACGGAATGGGTTTTGGAATGGGATGGGGCTGGATCATCGGCCTCATTGTTCTGGCACTCATCGTTTGGGTGGTGGTCAGAACTACCTCGCAAAATACGGGAACCGCCGCGGAAGGCCGGGAGACGGCCCTTGATTTACTGAAAAAACGATACGCAAGAGGAGAAATCGATAAACAGGAATTTGAAGAAAAGAAAAAAGATCTGGGCTGAAAACTTTATAACTCTGAGCTAAAATTTTAAAAAACTTTTTGAGACTGCCGGAGTTTATTTATGATGAAAAATATTGTAGAACCAAAAACCAACCTGGAAAATTATGCAAACGCTAAGGTTTAAAACCGATCTGAAATGTGCAGGTTGCATGTATGCCATCAAACCCTATATGGATGCCCTTGAAGGCATAGAGTCCTGGAATGTTGACCTGGAGAGTAAAGAAAAAATTGTTGAAGTGGTTACGAAAACTGCCTCAAAAGAGGAGATCAAAAAGGCCATTGAGGATGCTATTTCAGAGGCCGGTTATTCTGCTGAATTGGTGAACTAGCCAATTATAGAATTGATAGTTTATGGATTTTAAAGGAGGTAATTTATGAACAAGCGCAATTTTAAAGTGGAAGGAATGCATTGTGCGTCTTGCGCCAGTAGCGTAGAGAGTATGCTGGGCAGCATGGAAGGAGTAAATCAGGCCAGGGTTAATTTTGCTGATGAATCCGTTTTTGTGGAATATGATGAAAATAAAGCATCGTCCCCTCAGATGAAGGACGTTGTGCAGCAAATTGGTTATGATCTGGTTATAGAGCAGAAAACCGATCTGGATAAGGAAGCGGCTAAAGAGAAAGAAAAGCTAAACAAGGCAGGTAAAAGGGCTTTTCTGGCCATTGCCTTTTCCTTGCCGGTATTAGTGATTTCCATGTTTTTGCCGGAGCTGCCATACAGGAATTGGATTCTGCTTGTGCTTACTTTGCCGGTGATCACCTGGTTCGGCAGGGAATTTTTTCAGATTGCCTGGAAACAGGCGCGGCATGGAACAACCAATATGGATACCCTGGTGGCACTGGGTACAGGCGCAGCATTCCTTTTCAGCCTGTTCAATACGTTCTTTCCCGAATATTTATTATCCCGGGGTATTACCCCTCATGTATATTATGAAGCGGCTGCAGTGATTATATCGTTAATCTTGCTCGGCCGTTATTTTGAAGCAAGAGCCAAAAGCCGTACTTCGGATTCGATTAAACGGCTTATGGGGCTTCAGGTTAAGACGGCCAAAGTGATCCGTAATGGAGAAGAGATTGAAGTGCCGGTCGATCAGGTTGAAGTGGACGACATTGTGCTGGTCAGGCCGGGAGAAAAAATCCCCGTTGACGGCCGGATCATCCAGGGATATTCTTCAATTGATGAAAGCATGATCACCGGTGAACCCTTGCCGGTTGAAAAGCAGAAGGGCGATCAGGTGATCGGTGCTACGCTTAATAAAACAGGCAGCTTTCAGATCAAAGCTGAAAAGGTGGGGTCGGATACTGTACTTTCCCAGATTATTCAGATGGTGAGAGAGGCACAGGGTAGCAAAGCTCCGGTACAAAAGCTTGCTGATAAAATCGCAGCCATTTTTGTGCCGGTGGTTATTGCAATTGCCATCGTCAGTGCCTTAATCTGGTATTTTGTTGGCCCGTCGCCCCAGTTGACTTATGCTTTTGTTACTCTGGTCACTGTTTTGATCATTGCCTGTCCATGCGCATTGGGCCTGGCAACTCCTACTGCATTGATGGTGGGGATCGGAAAAGGTGCTGAGAATGGTATTCTGATTAAGGACGCTACCATACTGGAAAAGGTCAATCGTGTGGATTCCATTGTGGTTGATAAAACCGGAACCATTACTACCGGCCATCCGGTTGTATCCGATATGAAATGGCTGACAAATAAGCATGATGAAAAGTTGCTCAATCTGGTATATACAGTTGAATCCAGATCGGAACACCCTCTTGCGGGTGCCATTACAGAATATCTTGGAGGTAAGGCTCAAAACGGATACGATTTGGAAACCTTTAATTATCTGACAGGCCAGGGAATTGAAGCTACCTATGGAGATAATGAATTGCTCATCGGCAATCAGGAGCTGATGAAGCAGAAGGAAGTCAAGCTTCCGGGAAAGCTTGTTGAAGGGGTTGAAGAAAAGGCCGAAGAAGTGGCTTCGCAGGTATTTGTGGCCCGAAACGGACAACTGGAACTGATGTTTAGGATTGAAGATGAGATCAAGCCTACTTCCTTAAAAGCGATTAAAAATCTGAGGGAATCCGGTATAGAGGTCCATATGATGACGGGAGATAATTATCAGGTCGCCCGTGATGTTGCCAATAAAACAGGTATAGAAAATTACAGGGCAGGGGTTATGCCCCGCGATAAGCTGGAATATGTAAAGAAGCTTCAGACCGAAGGACGTCAGGTTGCCATGGTAGGTGACGGCATCAATGATTCCCCTGCACTCGCACAGGCGGATATCGGAATAGCCATGGGCAAAGGCACGGATGTGGCCATAGAAAGTGCACAGATCACTCTTGTTAAGGGCGATCTGGAAAAAATTCACTCTGCCATTGAACTGTCAAAATCTACCTTGAAAACCATCAAGCAGAACTTATTCTGGGCTTTCTTTTATAACGTTATAGCCATACCCATTGCAGCCGGCGTATTGTATCCGGTAAACGGATTCCTTTTGAATCCTATGATTGCCGGTGCTGCCATGTCATTCAGTTCTGTATCTGTCGTGATGAATAGTTTAAGGCTTAAATCAAAAACATTCAGGTAAGGAATTTGTTGGAATATAACATGTAAGTTTTGCTTACATTCAAATATCCTTTCAAAATAATGTTAAATCTAAAATTAAAACACCATGAAAGCACTATTAATAAGTACGGTACTCATGTTTGGCATCATCATGGCAAGCCCTGTGCAGAGCCATGCTCAGGATGCGCAAAAAGAAAAAGCTGAATGTACAGTCCAGGGAGATCTGGCTAAAGCAACCTTTAATGTAGATGGTTTGTGCAGTATGTGCAAAGATCGTATTGAAGAAGCTGCCAAAGGGGTAAGCGATGTTAAAAAAGCCAAATGGAACAAAGAAACAAAACAGGCAACTGTACACTTTAAAAAAGAAAAAGTGGACAAGAAAGCCATACATAAGGTCATTGCAAAAGCAGGCCATGACACCGAAAAGAAGAAAGCTTCGGATGAAGCATATGCATCATTACCTCAATGTTGTAAATACAGGAGTGAATAGATAAAAGTTCCTGGGTGCTTCAGATATTAAGGCTGTTTGGAATTTTCCTTTCAGCCTTTTTTAGTTTAGCGGTTGTTGATTTTCCCTGAGCAATTTTTCAATCAAAATGATTTTTGTTTTAATTTGGCGCCCTGAACCAATCTGGGTTATATCGTTTTTAAATAGGTCATTTATTTTTATAACAATAATTATAACAATAATACATAGACTTTTTAAGTTTTGAGTTTGATAAATCAGATAAACTATGGCAACCAGTAATGTCCTAAGTGCCTCCGGGAATATAATAAAGAAAGAATACGTGTGTAATACCCGTATCAAGTCCCTAAAGAACTATCTTATTCTTGAATCGACCGATCCGTTTCCTGAAGCACAATTTAAGCACAAATCGGAATTTGTGAAATTTTATTATGTCGCCATAACGGCGGATAAGCTCGACCAGGACATCAAAATAGCTGCACAATCCGCGGAAGGGCAGATGGAAGAGGAGATTGCATCTGCATTGGGAGAGATCCAGGTAAAGGATAAAACTTATTATACCATCCGGCTGAGGAATGTATCCAACCAGATGCTTCCCAGGCTGATCAAGGCTTATGAATATGAGGGTATCCAAATGCTGCCCCTTGGGGAGAGTGTAAGCGACTACGCCTGGATCCACCTAAGGAAATTTTTTCATCTTGAAGAAATCGAGGAAGGAA
The DNA here is from genome assembly GCA_964399175.1 of uncultured Bacteroidales bacterium. Taxonomy (GTDB): domain Bacteria; phylum Bacteroidota; class Bacteroidia; order Bacteroidales; family UBA12077; genus JAGXLC01. The sequence goes on from CAYNPZ010000023.1 coordinate 20,275, forward strand.
TCTTTACCGATCTGGACAATCCGCAGATCGGTTACTTAGAAGTACCGAGAAAACTGGAATGGGAAGAACTGGAAGATTTAACCCGTAAAGTTAAGCAGGAAACCCGTTACCCCAATTTTGACAAGGCGATGGGTTCCATTTCCAAACATGGTGAACCCAAAGATATCATCAGAATATACGAGCCCAATATGTCTGAAGAGCTCTTAAAGGATATAAACAAAACATTCAGAGGGCATTTTTCTGAACTATGAACCTGATTGATGATCCGCTCAGGATAGAAAAAGATCTGTTTAACATTCAATCGGAAAGGGAGTTTAACCAAATGGCCCTTTCCATTTTCTTTTTTCAGATCCGCAATAATCCCGTCTATGCCAGATTCAGCCGGCTGGTTGGTGTAGATCCCATTCATGTAAATCATATAAAAGACATCCCCTTTTTTCCCATTGATCTTTTTAAACGCCATAAGGTACTTACCGGTGAAGAACAGTGGGAGCAGGTTTTTTTAAGCAGCGGAACTACAGGTATGGAAAGAAGCAGACACTATATAAAGCGTCTGGACCTTTACAGTAAAAGTTTTGTAGAGACCTTTGAAAGATTTTACGGGAAAACCAGCCAATATTGTATCCTTGCTTTGCTGCCCGGTTATTATGAACACCAACATTCGTCTCTGATTTTTATGGTTCAGTACTTGGTCGGGCGATCAGGACATCCCGAAAGCGGATTCTATCTTAATGATTATGATTTGCTTGCCCGGACACTCAGGCGCCTGGATGAACAGGGTCAGCCGTTGATCCTGTTCGGTGTCAGCCATGCCCTTCTGGAAATGGCTGAAAAATATAGATTGAATCTGAAAAATACGATCGTTATGGAAACAGGAGGCATGAAGGGCAGGCTAAAGGAGATCACACGAGAGGAATTGCACGCAAAGCTTATGGAAAGGTTCGGGGTTGAACGCATCCATTCGGAATACGGTATGGCAGAGCTATTATCCCAGGCTTATTCCCGGGGTTCCGGAAAGTTTCACACACCTCCCTGGATGAAGATTCTAATCCGTGATGTTTACGATCCCCTTGCTTTTAATGAAACCGGTCAAAGCGGCGGCATCAATGTCATCGACCTGGCCAATCTTTATTCCTGTGCTTTTATTGAAACCAGGGACATCGGCCGCCTGAATGAAGGCGGCTCATTTGAAGTTCTCGGTCGGTTTGACTCCAGCGATATTAGGGGCTGTAACCTGATGGTTATGGAATAAATGGAATTGCTTAATTTTTTTTGAATATTATTTTTGTTAAACAGATTAATTGAAGGGTTATAGTTCCAGTTTTTCGGCAATATCTTCAGGTATTGCTTCTTTATGAACCATAATTGCGATGGTATTCAGCCTTATGTAAGGTTCCGACATATAGAGGAATCCGCCATATTTGTTGCTGTCCGGTCCCCAGGAATTCTTTGTAAGATAATACTTGTCTCCGTCCTTATCATTCCCGATACCTGTGATGTGCATCAGGTGATCGTCGGTCATGGTCTGATTAAGGAATAGCTTTTGTCTGAACTCCTGGGAGATTTCCAACTCTTCTACAGGTTGATTTGAAAAGGAAGCATTTTCATTGGCAGGAACTACAGCAATGCCATTGCGATGCGAAAATCCCCTGTTGCTTACATCTCCGTCCCAGACCACCGAATAACCCGATTTTAGGGAATGATCCATAACTTCCACCAGCTCATCCACCGGGATGTTGTAATATGCTTTATGAGCCCAGTTGTCTGGTACTTCCAGGTCGAATTTCTCATACCAGGGATGGTGGGTGAAGGAGGTGATTTCTATGTAGTCATCCGGATATATGCCCAGTTCATCCAAAAAGCTTTTCGGAGTATACGTTTCATTATTATAGGTGTATTGCTCCGGAACCTCTCCAAAATAGGTATCCAGTATTTTTGCATATCCTTTGGTCCATGCAGGAGAAAGCTTACTTCTGCGGTTTTCGGTGAGCGTTTCAACATAATTTTCCACAATGGAAAAGACCTCACCGTGATTATGTTTTTCCGTTCCATATTCGAGACCCGGATAAATTTTTTCCGGTACAATTCCGTGCTGATCCAGTTCGATCATTGCATCGTGGGCCAGGCTGCCCTGTCCGAAATTGTTATGCCCGTGGAATTTAACAAAGTCCTTGGCTTTCTGCATATAAGTGTGACGAACCAGATACATTTCCGAAAGGTCATACTCAGGCTTGCCCATTCTCAAAAGCTCTGTTTCGATAAAGGATACCGTTGAAAAACACCAACATGTACCTGTTTTTTCCTGATCTTTCACAGGTGTTGTCTCCAGGCGTACCTGATCTGTAAACTGATAACCGTTTTGGTTTGATTCCTGAGAGATGGCAGGATTATAAACCATTCCCGCCATAATGATGGTTGCGAATAATAATTTACTGAACATTTTCATAATCTGGTTTATTATAATTAAAACTTGATACGCCGCCTGATATAATGTATTTCATAACTTCGGACGGAGGACTGTCGAGTTTTTTGATGTTTTTACAGGGAACGATGAAAAGCTCCCCTGACCAGTTGTACGAATGGGGAAAAAATACGGCTGCTTTTTCTCCTTCCACACCGATGTTCGATACGTCCTCCTGGGTCAGAAAACCCAGCTTCTCCAGTTCGGAAACCGCATTGACCTTTACAAGGACCGGCTGGTTGAATTTTCCCTCTTTACCTACAAAGCCGGTGAATATATCCTTAAGTGCTGAATATATAAGTTTCATGAAAGGGATCCTTTCCATCAGCCTGCCTAAAGTGGCTTTAATGGGCCGGGCAATGATCGTTTGCCCAACAAAGCCGAGCAATGCTAAAAGCAGAATAATGGCAATAACTCCCACACCCGGTATATTGAAATGAAAGAACTGCTGGATGTATGGCTGCAGCAGCCCATCCATAAATTTTAGAATATTGTAAAGGATAAATATGGTTAGGCCTATCGGAGCGATATACAACAAACCCTGTAGAAAATAATTAAAGAATCTTTTCATAATGCTAAATTTGTTTTGACCTTCAAATAAAGGACAGGATTAACAACATCGCAAATATAAAAAAACGATTTTTTGATTTGCTTTTTGAATCAGAAGCAGGAATTTTGTTTCATCAATACTCAGATGATACCCGGCTGAAATGCGTCTTCAATGTGATCAATGGTGGGATTTTCATTTTCAAATACCACAATAATAATGTCAAAACGCGTTTCTTTATCTACATCGTGAATCATTACAAACGCCTCTGCAGCTTCGATGAGTGATCTCTGCTTTCTCATGGGAAACATCTCCTCCGGTGATTCAAGAAAATTGATGTGCCTGGTTTTTACCTCTACGATGATCAGAAAATCATCGTCTTCAGCAACAATATCTATTTCTTTATGCTGGTAAATCCATTTGGTGCATAATATCCGAAGACCTTTACTTCTTAGGTGTTTAACCGCCAGTTCTTCACCGATATCTCCCAGTTTCTTTTTGTCTCTTGAATCTTTCATTGGACCAAAGTTACAGGTTCAGGT
>CAYNPZ010000023.1:23924-27244 GCA_964399175.1 uncultured Bacteroidales bacterium
TCGGATCTTCATTGTACCTCCCATGATCAGGGGGAAATTGTTATTTATATGCCCTGAAGGGCAATCAAAAAACCGCGGAAAATCATAATCTTCGGTTACATCCCGGATGATTTCATAAGCGGTTTTGCCAAAAGGAACCTTGTTGTCATTCATTTCAGTCATGCCTCCTATCACCAGTCCTTTTATATGCTCAAGCTTACCGGAAAGTTTGAAATTCATCATCATCCGGTCAACATGATAAAGGTATTCATCCACATCTTCCAGAAAGAGTATTTTCCCATTCGTGGAAATGTCAAAAGGGGTGGCTGAAAGACTATATAGCACGGAGAGATTCCCCCCGGTAAGCTGACCGGTGACTTCTGTTTTATGGGATGCTTCTTCCTCCGTGTCCCATGATAGAGTGAGGGTTCTTCCAAATAAGGTATCTTTTAATAGCTTGAGGGACTGGTTTCCTTTTCCGTTTTTGGGGAAATTATCTGCCATCTGGGCATGTAGCGTTTTTATGCCCAGTGAGTGATTGATATAGGAATGCAATACGGTAATATCGCTGAATCCAATGATCCATTTCGGATGGTTGATGAATTTTTCAAAACTGAGCTGTTGGAGTGTACGCATCGTTCCATAACCACCCCTGGCGCATAGGATGGCTTTAATCCTTTCGTCATCCAGCATTTGCTGAAAGTCTGAGGCTCTTTCCTGATCAGTCCCGGAAAACTGATGGTACCTGTTGAAAAGGTTCTTTCCGGTAATCACTTGTAATCCCCATTGGTTTAATATCTGAATGGCCGGTTCCATGTCTTCTTCTGAAACGCTCCTGGCGGGAGCGACAATAGCTATGGTATCGCCTTTTCTGAGTTCAGGTGGTGTAATCATATAAGTGGCTTTTTGTATATGCTGATTATTGCTGTCTGCGTTATAATATACCAATTATCTTAAGTATATTTGCCCGGTAAATTTAAATATTTATTTACATCTCAAATAAGGAAATATGAAAGATCCCAAAAGATATCTCGTTACTTCGGCTTTGCCATACGCCAACGGACCCCTTCATATAGGCCATATAGCTGGAGCCTATCTGCCTGCTGATATTTATGTGCGGTATTTGCGCCTTAAGGAAAAGGATGTCGCCTTCATATGCGGATCGGATGAACATGGTGTTCCCATTACATTGAGAGCAAGGAAAGAAGGAGTTTCTCCGCAGAGGATCGTTGACAAATACCATGAGATCAATAAAAAGGCCTTTAAGGACCTGGGTATTGAGTTTGATATCTACCATCGGACTTCAGATCCCCTCCACCATAAAACGGCTTCTGATATTTTCCTCAAGTTGTATGAAAAAGGAGAATTTATTGAAAAAGAGGAAGAGCAGTATTATGACCCGCAAGAGCAGCAATTTCTTGCCGATCGGTATATTGTGGGTACATGCCCCAAATGCAATTATGAAAATGCTTACGGAGATCAGTGCGAACAATGTGGCACCAGTCTGAGCCCCAAAGAGCTGGTCAATCCGGTCTCCGCTCTTTCCGGGAATAAACCTCAGTTGAAAAAAACAAAGCACTGGTACTTACCACTGGATCGATATCAGGATGAATGGCTTGAGCATTGGATCGACAGCCATCAGGATGATTGGAAAGCCAATGTTTATGGTCAGTGTAAGTCGTGGCTCAATCAGAGATTGCAGCCAAGGGCCGTTACAAGAGACCTGGAGTGGGGCGTCCCGGTGCCCATCGAAGGCACCGAAGGCAAGGTGTTGTACGTTTGGTTCGATGCCCCCATTGGATATATATCAGCCACAAAGGCATGGGCGGAGGAACATGGGAAGGATTGGGAGAAATACTGGAAAGACAAGGACACCAGCCTGATACACTTCATCGGCAAGGACAACATTGTCTTCCATTGCCTCATATTTCCATCCATGATGAATGCACACGGTGAGTTTATATTACCGGATAATGTACCTGCCAATGAATTTCTGAATCTTGAAGGCGATAAATTGTCCACCTCACGCAACTGGGCTGTTTGGGTCAATGAATTTGTGGAAGAATTTCCCGACAAGATCGATGTGCTCCGTTATACCTTGGCAGCCAACTTCCCTGAACAGAAAGACAATGATTTCACCTGGAAAGATTTTCAGACACGTAACAACAACGAGCTTGTGGCTGTTATGGGAAACTTTGTAAACCGTGCTTTGGTGCTCACCAAAAAATATTTTAACAGCCAAGTGCCTGAAACCCCAGAGCTTACAGATTACGACAGGGACATTCTTTCAAAGGCTGCTGCCATCAAAGAAGATCTGGAGGACCGCATCGAAAACTTCAAGTTCCGCGAAGCTGTGAAGATCGCAATGGATATGGGTCGCCTGGGGAACAAATACCTTGCGGATACAGAGCCCTGGAGTCTCTACGAAAAGGATTCCGAGCGAGTACAGACCATTATGAATGTTTCTCTGCAAATTACAGCCAGCTTGTCGATTATAATTGAACCCTTTTTGCCCTATACTGCAGAAAGACTGAGAAATTTATTGAACATCAGTAAATTGAACTGGGAGCTGGCCGGTAAGCTGGATATTCTGAGTGTAGGCCATCAGGTCAACAAACCCAAACACCTCTTCCAAAAGATAGAGGATGAAACGGTGGAAAAACAGGTGGAAAAGCTCAAGGAAGCCAGGAGAAGGAAAGAACAGGAAGCACAAGGCATCCAGCCGGCCAAGGAGAACGTCAGCTTTGAGGATTTTTCAAAGCTGGATATCCGTGTAGGAGAGATCCTGGAAGTTGAACGGGTACCCAAAACGAAGAAACTGATGCAGTTAAAGATTGACACCGGTCTGGATCAGCGCACGGTGGTAGCTGGAATTGCAGAACAGTTCAATCCTGAAGATGTAAAAGGCAAACAGGTAAGTATTGCCGTGAACCTGGAGCCGAAAAAAATCAAAGGCCTCCAGAGTCAGGGCATGATTCTGATGGCCGAAGACTCGGAAGGCAACCTTACCTTCCTGTCACCGGGAAATAAAACCCAGAAGGGGGCAGTGGTTAGATGATAAGAGGGAAAAGAGAAGATGATAAAATGAGAAGAAGTGAAGACGAGAGGTGAGTAGAGACATGCCATGGTATGTCTTAGTTTATGGCAGGAAATGGATTAATATGGCAAAATGCCGGAAATACGAGAAAACGAGAAGACGTTGCGGGAAGATGACAAGATGAGAAAGGGGATATTTCCCCCGGAACAATGGGAGGAATGGAATAACCGACGGTAACTTTTCCAGGACAATGTCCTGAGACATTTTACATATATGAAATACCCCCGGGACAGTGTTCCGAATA
>CAYNPZ010000023.1:27344-34299 GCA_964399175.1 uncultured Bacteroidales bacterium
AATACATATATGAATTACCTCCAGGACAGTGTCCTGAATAGTAAGATATATATTAAATATCTCCAGGACACTGTCTCCGAATGATACTAAAAATGTGAAATACTTTCAGTACAACGGCGGGACTTCAGCCGGAATGAAACCTAATCTGAAACATCTCTGCGGATACGACCAAACTTTTCGGTTTTTGACGAGTGACCATCAATGACAATTTAATGACTATATTATTCCCATGCCACCTGCAGATTTACTGAACTGCTTTACTGCCTACTAATTACTGCTTACTTTACGTCCCAACTCCTGTCAAACATTCAAACATTCAAACATTCAAACTTTTCAATTAAATGACCACTTAATGGCAATAAATGACTATTAATGAAAGTATATGTTGCTCATTAGCCTTTTTTTTCTCAACTCTCCACTCACTACTTCTTAATCTCCCAGTCCCCATATTCCTGAATCAGCTTTTCAAGCTCTTCCACAGCTTTATCTTCGGGAACGTTGCGCTTCACCATCTCTTTGTTTCGGTAGAGGGTGATTTTACCGGGGCCTGATCCCACGTAACCGTAATCGGCATCGGCCATTTCGCCGGGACCATTGACAATGCACCCCATGATTGCGATTTTTAACCCTTTAAGGTGGCCCATCCTTTCTCTTATTTTTTCTGCGGTTTTTTCCAGGTTGAATTGCGTCCGTCCACATCCGGGGCAGGAGATGAATTCAGTCTTGTAGATCCTGCTACGGCTCGCCTGCAGAATACCAAAGGAGATCTTGAGAAGCTCCCCTTCCGGTAGTTCTTTTTCATTTTCAAGAAATAAACCATCGGCCAGTCCATCCAGGAAGAGAAGGCCCAGATCGGCAGCAGCCTTAAGCCTCAATTCCTGTAGGTTGATTTCATTGTATTTTCTGTGCACAATGACAGGCAGGTCAATGCCTTTATTCATCAATTCAAAGATGAACCGGCGCTGTTCAAATGTTGGATTTTCAGTCACGGCCTGCAGGATAAGCACTGCATTGCTTTCATTCCTGAGGCGATCCACTTTATTGAGTTCATTGATGGAAGTATTAATGAAACTGAAGGTATTAATCCTTTCCCTGTATTTCAGGAACCGGGAGATGGATTCAAACAGGAGATATTCATTTTCAGCTTGATTGATGCTCATGAGGGATTCATAAAGCCGGATCATGGGAATATTTTCCCCAGCCGGCTTCTTTTCTGACTGAGCCATGATCAGGTCGGGTTTCAATTGCTTGTCTGTCTTCTTTCTGCCAATAACCACCGGCGGCTGATTACCGCCAATAAAACCCGCTTCCGAAGTTTTTCTTTTTGCGTAATCGAACGGGTTAAGTGGCAATTGGGTTATTTCCGGAAGATCAATTTGGACTGGTTTGTTCCTGACATGCTCTGTAAGTGTTTTTGCTACAGGGATTTCCTTTTCCGGCGCTTCCGTAAGGCTTACACGAATGGTGTCGCCAATACCCTCTGTAAGCAGAGCACCGATACCCACAGCCGATTTAATCCTTCCGTCTTCACCTTCACCAGCTTCGGTAACACCCAGGTGTAAGGGATATACCCGGCTCCTTTTCATCATCTCATGCACCATCAGTCTATTGGCCTGTACCATTACCCGGGTATTGCTTGATTTCAGGGAAATTACCACATTGTGGAAGTTTTGGTCTTCACAGATTTTCAGGAATTCTATTGCCGATTCAACCATTCCTTTGGGTGTATCTCCATAAAGATCCATGATCCTTTGTGAGAGGGAACCATGATTCACACCAATACGGAGTGCTGTATGATTCGCTTTGCATATGTCGATCAGGCGAATGAAGTGTTTTCGGATTTCCTCCAGGTCTCCCTTTTTGGAATACTTAAGTGCATAGTTGCCCGGGTTGATGCGTACTTTTTCAGCTATTTCAGCGGTTTTTTCGGCTATTCCGGTATGAAAATGAACATCGGCAACCAGTGGGATCCGATATCCTTCCTTCCTCAGTCGCATTTTGATGTTATAGAGGTTGTCAGCTTCCTTCAGGCTTCGGGTGGTCATGCGTGCATAATCCGCTCCCGCATCGGCCATACGCCTGATCTGTTCCACTGTTGCTTCTGTATCACTGGTGTCGGTGTTGGTCATCGATTGCAGACGTATGGGATGGTCCCCGCCCATGGGAATATGCCCCACCTGTACTTCCTCTGTTCTTAGTCTTTTATATTGAGTCAGGCTTTCGCAGTACCGGTTTTTGTTTGGGCTGATGTTATCCATACGGATGTTGTGATACCTTTTGTTTGATCTATTTTTAAGAAGCCTTGATATAGAATTTTTTCAGGAATTTCTTTTTCAATATTTTCATGGTACTCTCATAGCCCAGCTCATACATTTCCCTTCCGGCGGAAGCATTGAGTAATCCATACTGATGCAGGCCTTCAGGTTGAATGAACAGATCGCAGTTATTCGCCATCTCTTTAATCCTTGAATTAGCCATGACATGGAAGCTTCTTTCCGCTATCTTCACCAGGCTTTTTATGCTTTGCATTTTTCCTGTGGGATTGACATGCACGCCAATGATGTGGTCCGTTTTGTTTTCGAGTGGCCAAACCGGGAAATTATCAACTACCCCGCCGTCGGTATAAGTTGTATGATTTATGTAAACGGGTTTGAACAGAACCGGGATGCTTGCTGATGCGATAACCTTGGTAACCAGTTCCCCTTCGTGAAAATATTCGGCAACACCCTCATTTAGGTTGGTAGCGTTACAATAGAAGGGAATTTGCAGCTCATGAAACGTCTGCGCCCGCAGGGTAGATTCCAGAACCCGTCTCAGGTTTTCGATCCCGAGCAATCCATCCCTCGGGATGGTGATGGTGGCAAACCGCATCAAGCTTTTGTCTTTGAAGATGTCAAAAATTTCAGTAGGCTTGTAGCCGTCACAATATAAAACCCCTGCCAGAGCACCGGCGCTGACACCGGAAACCACATCGGGGTAAATTCCATTTTCATTAAGGGCTTTTAAAACCCCGATATGAGCGAAACCCCTGGTTGCACCGCCGCTTAATACCAAACCTGTGCGGTATTTATTTGATTTTTTTGAAAATAAAGAATAAAGTTTCATATATTGTTTTTTGTCTCAGTATAACATATCTGGCAACACAAATTAAACCAATTCCAGAAAAATATTCGGCATGAAGTATAAACAATAAAAAAAATTTTTACATTAGACCTGTATATTTACCTGTAATTAAAGGTTTTTAGTAACAGGTTCATTGAAGTAAGCTTTGTATACTTCTTAAATGTATAAATCTTTGTTCAAAAACCTTTAATTTTGAAGTTTAAGTTTTAACAAAGGGAGGAATTATGGCTACTACCAAACAGAAGAAGGTCGCCAGGCTGGTCCAGAAGGAATTGGGCGATATTTTTCAGAAGAAAAGCAGAAGCCATTTTGAAGGTAAAATGATTACGGTAACTGTGGTTCGTATATCACCCGATCTTTTGATTGCCAAGGTCTATTTGAGCATATACCCGAGCAAGAACAATGATAAGATATTGGATCTGGTAAAGCAGTACGGTAGTGAGATACGCTATGATCTGGGAAACAGGATCCGGCATCAGGTACGCAAAATACCTGAGTTGAACTTTTTTATAGATGACTCACTGGATTATATTGATAATATTGACCGGCTACTGAATAAGGATAAGAATAACAAGAAATCGGATTGACTGTGAATTTCCCGTTTTTTATAGCTAAACGATATTTCCTGACAAAAAAGCTGAGAAATGTAATCAACATCATTTCTTTAATCTCTGTTATAGGTGTTACAGTCGGTGCAATGGCTCTGGTGGTTGTGTTATCTGTTTTCAACGGCTTTGAAGATCTCATCAAATCCACCTATAATGCTTTTGATCCCGATATTGAGATTACCCCTGAAAAAGGTAAAACTTTCGTGATCGATGAAGATCAGCGCTTTCAGGAAATAAAGAATCTGGCCGGTGTAGAGGTTTTTTGTGGTGTACTGGAGGAGAATGCCCTGATCAGGTATGATGAGAAGCAATATATCGGCCGGGTTAAGGGCGTACCGGATAATTTTGCAGCGTTATCCGGTGTGGACAGCATGATCACCAACGGGAAATTTGCGCTTCATGAAGAAAATAAAGACATGGCCGTAATGGGCAGGGGGCTGGCTTATTTCTTATCGGTGAGCCTTAATTTCATGGAACCTTTGAATATTTATGTGCCCAAAAGGGGTCAGACTGCCATGGTGAATCCCAGGAGCGCATTTAACAGAAAATATATCTTTCCTTCCGGCATTTTCTCCACTCAGCCGGAGTATGATAAACAATATGTAATCGTACCCTTGGTTTTTGCCCGTGATCTGCTCGATTACCAGGATGAGGTCACTGCGGTTGAAATCAAGGTGGCAGATGCATATTCGATCAATGAGGTGGAGACGAAACTGGAAGATTTGTTGGGGAACGATTATGAGGTAAAGAACCGTTATGAGCAGCATGAAGTCTTCTATAAGGTAATGCAGTCAGAGAAATGGTATATTTTCCTGATCCTTACTTTTATCCTCATTGTTGCCTCCTTCAACGTCATTGGTTCCTTAACCATGCTCATCATTGACAAGAAAGAAGATATTATCATATTGAGGAGTCTGGGCTCAAGCCTTAAAACCATCCGCAGGATCTTCTTCCTGGAAGGGTGGATGATTTCGCTCATCGGAGCCCTGGCAGGGACCGGCATCGGCCTGTTCATTTGCTGGCTCCAGGAAACTTTTGGTTTGCTGCGTCTGGGCCAGTCCGGCTCATTTGTGGTGGACTATTATCCTGTAGATATCCAGATGCTTGATGTGTTGGGAGTTTTTGTCACAGTTCTGGCCATTGGTTTTATAGCCGCCTGGTATCCCGTCCGGTATATCACCCGCAAATATGTTACAACTGAGACCAAATAAAATATCTAAGCTTACCGGACATTCATCCGCAATTACTGCCCTTTAGTCAAAAAATTCCTTTTTTGGCCCCAAAAATTGTTAACAGATAGCCCATCTTTCGTAAGAAAAAGTAAGTGGGTGTGTTGAAAAAAACCGGTTGAAAGTTGGGTATATCCTGATTTTTTGCAACAAAAACAAGGTTTTGTCGTAGAAACATACTACATTGCTCATCAGATTATTAATAATCAAAATTTTGATCACATGTCCGGACAGTCTAAAACCTGTATCTCTTTTCTTCTCTTCATTTTTATTTCCTTGTTGTGTTTTCAGGTCACACATTCACAAGACTTATATTGGGTAAACGGAAGCGGCAACTGGCATGATGCTTCCCATTGGTCGAAGACCAGTGGTGGTCCCGGTGGTGCGGGAGTGCCTACGGCATATGATGATGTAGTCATAGATCACAATTCTTTTTCCAGCCACGGTCAATACATTAAAATTAGGGGAGAAGCCGCATGCAACAACCTGATTTGGAAAAACGCATTGCAGCGTCCCGTTTTCAGAAGCTGGCATTTTATTTTCAAGCATTGGACAAATGCCGAATTTAAAGTATATGGCTCCATACAAATGCCTGAAAGATTAAAGGACAGATATTATGGTGATCTTATCATGAAATCCGGGCAGCAGAATAACACCATTGATATATCCACCCAACTTCATTCGAATGTAATTTTTGACGGACCGGGCGGAAGCTGGGCCCTTCAGAATGATTTGAATACTTCGGGAGACATCCGGCTTCAACGCGGAGCACTAAATACCAACGATTATGAGGTAACAGCTGAAACATTCAAGACGACGGGAACGGGAAAAAGATCATTGGATATGGGCCGTTCAGATGTTACCGTAAGCAGATGGGATTTTAAAAGCGTTGAAAACTTAGATTTTGATGCAGGAGAATCCACCATCTATTTTAAAGGTGAAAAAACTTCCGGAGATTTTAACTCCGGGGGCTTAGACTATAACTCATTTGCCTCTTCTACATTGAAATCCGGAAATTCAGATGTTGATTTAACGGCTTATACGGATTCAGTAACCTGTAATGGAGGCAGTGATGGAATCATTTATATGCTTGCAAGTGGCGGGAGTGGAGATTATCTTTATGAAGTCAGGGATTCCGATGATTATTTATTGGAGGATTCAGTTACTTCTTCAGATAGTGTAGCTTTTACCGGTTATTCTGCTGGAACCTATAATCTTTATCTTTATGATGATAATGATCATGACAATTGGGATGGTACATCAAGAACTGTCGAAGAGCCCGATGCCGTTGTTATCGATTCTGTTACCTGTGTTCAGGCGTTAAGTTGTTACAATTCAAGTGATGCAGAACTAAAAGCTCACCCCAGTGGTGGTACACCGCCTTATGTTGAGTATACTTGGGAGGTTAACGGATCGGTTGTAGGTTCTGATTCCTCGGTGGTCACAGGTATCGCAAGAGACGACATAGTCACGGTATCGGTTAAGGATGCCAATGGCTGTGAATCCGGGGATTTTAATCTTATTTTCAATGAAGATTATTATGGAGATAGCATCCCATCGGAAATTTCCATATCTGTGGATAATATTGAGTCTAGTTGTGCCCTCACAAATGATGGAGAAATACAATTAAGTGCATCTGGAGGCACCGGAGATAAGGATTTTCAGTTGGTAGCTACCTCAACGGGGAATACCATTCCCAGTTCAGGTTGGGATGAAGACGGCGATTTTACGGGTTTGGCCCCGGATACTTATGAAACATACGCCATAGATGAAAACGATTGTGTGAAGCAAGGTGATGACGTGGTGGTAGATTCTGTTACACAAACAAATATTACACAAGATCCTGTGGATGAAATAGCTTGCGAAGGATCTGCTGCAGATTTTACAGTGGATGCCGAAGGAGTTGGTCTTACTTATACGTGGCAATCAAGCCCTGATGGATCAAGTAGTTGGAGCGATGTTTCCGGTTCGAATATTAGCGGGGAGAATACGGAC
>CAYNPZ010000024.1:0-4974 GCA_964399175.1 uncultured Bacteroidales bacterium
CGTCGCTACGCGACTTACGTTCTGCGGATACAACCGAATGACGACTAATGACCATAAACATTCTGCCTGGTAAGGTAATCCATCTGCTTTTGATAAATGTCCTTCCGCCTTTGGGGGAGTACTGTCTTCTTATCCTAAATTTCTTTCTTCTTGTTCGGAGTTATTTTCTTCCTTTAGGGGAGTATTGTCCCATTATTCCAAATTTCCTTCCCTTTGTTCAGAATGATTTTCCTTTTGCTCGGATATTATTTTCCTTTGTCCGGATGATTTATCGAACGGATCGGATTGACCTTCCCATTGTTCGGATGATTTATCGGACAGTTCGGGTTGACCTTCGGATTATCAGGGTGAACCGTCTGCCAGGTTGGATTGATCTTCGGATTGTCAGAATGATCCTCCGGAGAGTTCGGATTGAATTTCCCGTTTTCCAGATCAATTTCCGTATAAATTAGATTGATTTTCTTACTGTTCGGGGTAACGATCCCTTTATTCAAATTGTTTTGGGGAGAGAAGAACTTTCCGGCATGAATGAAACACGCCGGAAAGTATGGATTTGCTTATTCTTCTGATTGTGCTTCTTCGTCGGTCTTGGGTTGACTCATGTTCATCTGCCGGACTACCCTGGAAAATACAAACTGATCGCGTTTTAAGGGGTCGAATTTATAATACCTTTTGAATAGTTTGGCATAACCCATAACCTTTGAATAAAGCTCATTCATTTCCTCTATTGCTTCCTGGGTAAGGTATCTTTTGGAATCCTTCTTCGATTCCTGTTTAAGATTGGCTGCCTCTATCCGCTCCGGATAGTCCATCAGCTGTTCTATCCATTCATCGGAATAGCCTGTTTCAATGAATCTTTCCTTCAATTCTCCGCTCATACCTTTTCTTACAGCCAGACACAATTGATGAAGGGCTTCCTGATCTCCGTTGTCGGCTAAAGTGTAATAAGATGAAAAACCAAGTCTTTTTTTGAGATCCTCTGTTTCTTCTGGAAAATCAACCTCGAGGGCAGTTTTTAACATGCCGGTATTACTCATTATCTGCTCATAAAGAGCCCCGAGCTTTTTAGTGGCCTTCCGCAGCTGGTAGCTCTTGTCCAGCCCAATATACTTCTCAATGATTTCATCGACCTCTTTCTCTAATTTATCCAGGAATTCCGGGGTTACATCCGTGCGGATCTTTACAAGCTCCTTCTGATTGTTGCGCATGTTTTGTATGATCCTTTTTAAGGCAAGCACCATTTCGATGTCTTTAACTTTATATATTCTGCGTTTCATAAAGCTTAATTATTATTTTATTGAACAAAATGGATTGTATGGTCTGTGAAAATTATTGTTAAACTGGTTATTTTGATGGTGAGAAAATTGCGGAATCGCAAGGGCGGCGGTCTGTTTGGTGGTGTTTTCATGTGTCGGATAATTGCTTGAATTGCCCAACAATATAAGGAATATTTTAAACAAACCAAAATAATTATAGAAATTTCAGAAATTTATCACACTTGGCCGACCGAAATGCTTGAAGTTGCTGTTTGAGAGGATTCGGGAGTTGTTGTCTTCATCGTGGTTTCTTTAGCTGGGATGGAATCGGTCAGACGGGGTGCCAACCCTAACATGATCTTCAATGACTATATATTTTGCTTATTATGTTAAATCCGTCTGCATTATTTGCCAACTTATACAATCTCTTCGAAAACAACTTAATGACCATCAATGACCCTCAATGACAATTAATGACAATCATATTTATGACCCGAACCAAAGCCAGCCTGCGTGTCTTAGAGACTGATTCTTTTATACATCTCCGAAGGTTTAAACAGGTCGAATTTCAGGTGGAACCGGATCTTTTCCCCGTAGCGTTCATTCACCAGATCGCTGGCTTTTTCCAGGTTGGGGCTGGCCACCACCGGGAAATAAATATCCAGGAAACTTAGGAAGGAAAATCTAACTCCCGTCTCCATGGCCCAGCCGGTATTGCTTATATCTGCTCCAACCGGGATGGATTGCCCAAAAGCCCCTGCATTGCCATAAGCTTGTATGGGAATATCCCTGAGAATGGGTATGCTTGTGCTGAGATTCAGTGACAGCAGCCACTCTTTTGTAACGCCCAGCGGCGAATAAAGGGCAAAGCCACCATTCTCCGGGTAAAATTGCTGGGAAAGGAATTGGTTGTTGATGGCTTCGGCAGGATCTTCGAAGCGTCCCAAAAAGGTGTTTTCAAATGTATAGTCGTAAAATCCTGATCCACCACTCAGGTGGAATGCATAGGAAGCGGGAAGATTTTTTTCCTTATGCAGGAATGTTCCTCCGAACAGACGGATGTTCAGACCCTCTGTTTGATAATAGGGAATCTTATACTGTGCTTCAAGGGAGGTTTTGATAAATTTTTCAGATAGTTCCATACCGGCCTTCAGCTTATAAGGGTTGATGCTCCTGTTCATCTTGTCATGCAAAAGGGTTAACTCGTGATAATACTGATGGCCCGGGTCATCTTTTCCGGTTAGTATATCGTTAATATCGGTAGCCCTGACGGCTGAATAACGGATCTCATTGATGACTTTTCTGCGTGGATCCGGTTTCTTGAAGGTAAAAACAGCTTCCGTGCCGAGGCGGTTATACAGATCATTCGATGCTCCGGTATAACCAAACTGCCTGCCTGTAAGCCTGAGTTGAATCTGTTGAAAGGTTTTACCGGGAAACATGTTCCAGGCTACTTCACCCAGGCCTGCAAGATTCTTGTTGCCCAGGCTGTACATGGGAGCCAGGTAATAGTCAAACTGATCGGGGGGGAAAGGCGCATCGTAAAAAATGCCGCCGATCATCGTATTATCGTAATAGTTCCAGCCCAGCGACGGAAGATAATGGATCTGGGTGAAATTTGGATTGTTAAGCAATCCAAAGAACTGGAGTTTGAGGGGTTCTGCTTTTTTGAAAATCCCTTGTGAACGGATTGTATTGTTGTGGCGGTATAATTCCGGCATCTTTTTATCAGGATCGATCATGTACCTGTCCGCTCCGGCATTGCGAAGTTCGAGCCATTGCTTTCCTTCAAACCCGGGGTACCATCTGGAAAAGGTTTTTTTTCCCTTGCTGAAGCCTGCGATCTGGAGTGGCGCCTCTATATTTCCTTTGTTTTTTACCTTGAGGCGGGCACCTTTCACTTTTTTCATTTTGTAGTCGATCTTGCCTGTTGTGTTTATCAGACCGTCAAAAAACCAGTCGAGGTTTTTATCGGTATGGGTTCTGAAAGCCTTTTCCAGGTCCGACGGGTAGGGATGCTTGTACTTCCATTTCCGGGAGAAATCCTGCATGATGGTGTTGAATTGTTCTTCTCCGAGGTAATGCATCAGATGGAGGAAAGCCAGCCCCGTTTTTGAATAGGCGATACCCGCATAATTGGACATATTGAATTTGGATGAGGTTATGTTTGGGGGTTGACCGGTGTTTTGCCGGGCAAGCATCAGGTAGGTAAAGGCATGAAGATAGCGGTAGTGTATATGGTCAGCACCAAGCACATTAGCCAGGCCCTCATCTATGCCCATCATTTTGTAAAGCTCGTTTTCACCGGCATATTTTTTTTGAATGTAACGGATTTCACTGAATGTGTTGATCCCTTCGTCGAGATAAGGATATCTTCTTTCATTGAACCCGAGCATCCCGTAGAACCAGTTGTGGCCTACTTCGTGCATGATCACCTGTTCCAGCATTTTGGCCTGTTGGGTGTGACCAATGGCTGTGATGGTGGGATATTCCATTCCGTTCCCCTGGGAACCTGCTGCACCCAGAATAGCTGAACAGTTATCGTAGCCGTAGTCACCGTACCACCTGGAGTAATATTTAATGGCATCGTTGATGTAATTGGTGGCATTCCTCCAAAGCTCGGCCTGATCGTTGGTGAAATAGGTCCAGGTGGTTACATATCTACCGGAGTTAGGGAGTTTGACAGAGTCTTTCATTACATGGTATCTTTTATCGGCAAACCATGCAAAGTCGTGGGCATTTTCCAGGGTGTAGCGGATGGTCTTTTTCTTTCCCGATGATACCGGTATCTCCATGTCGCCCTGATCGAAAGAGAACTTGCTTTCCGATTCCACGGCACGCTCATTCAGCCATCTGAGTTCGCTTTGTGTTTGCAGTTGCCCGGAAGCTGCCACCACGTAATTTACCGGTAATGTTATGGAAACATCAAAAGATCCGAACTCGGAGTAGAATTCGCCCATATCACGGTAAGGCATAGGGTGCCAGCCACGGTTATCGTATACGGCAGGTTTGGGGTACCACTGGGTAATCTTATAGCTCTGGCCCATATGGCCCAGCCGGGAAGTCACACCAAGGGGTATCCTCACCCGAAAAGGAGTGGTGATGGATATGGTTTCGCCGCTTTCAAGGGGTTTGTTCAGGTGAACTTTGCAAATATCGATTTGTTCTGGATGGTATTCCCATGAAACCTTCCGGCCATCGACTTTGAAATTCAGGGAATCGATCAGACCCTGCCGGGCCCGGTCGTTGAAGAGCTGATGCCTGCCTTTGTTTCTGAACTGTTCCCGGGCCAGCGTGGTTTGATTGTTCCGGTAAGCGTTGGGCCAGATGTGGAAGTAGATGAATTCCAATTCGTCGGGAGAATGATTCGTGTATTCGATCTTTTCAAAACCGGAGAGGATGTGGTTCCGGTCATTGAGCTGAACCTGGATCTCATAATCCACTTCCTGCTGGAAATAATCCTTGGCTGACGAGGTGAGGGTTAAAAGAGAAATGAAAGCTGCCAGGGCTGATTTTATGCAGTATGAGGATTGTATCATTTTTATGGTATTGGTTGCGATTTGAACGATGAAATTACAAAAATAGAATATTGGATGAGATTGTTACATTGTTAAATTGTCAAATTAGGACTAGGAGAGGGAAAAAGTAGTGAGTAGTGAGTAATGAGTTGGAGCAAAGAGCTAAGGGTAAAGAGCTATAGTTCCTCTGCGAATACAAT
>CAYNPZ010000024.1:4984-9168 GCA_964399175.1 uncultured Bacteroidales bacterium
AGGGAAAAAGTAGTGAGTAGTGAGTAGTGGGTAATGGGTTGACTATCAACTCACTACTTTTTAATTTTTTCTCATTTTCTCATTTTCTCGTCTTCTCGTCTTTCTATATTCACTATGTATTGCATGTATTCTCCGAGACGCAAGCCTTGCGTCTTTACTGCTTTGTCTGTAACAAAGAGCTAAGAGCTAAGAGCTAAGAGCAGAGAGCTAAGAGCAAAGAGCTAAGGGTAAAGAGCGATAGTTCTGCGAATACAATTAATGACCATTTAATGACAACGAATGACCATCAATGACAATATAATTAGCCTGTTTATCTTATATGCATCTGCACTTCTTATCAACCACTCCCGCTTAGGTACGACCAACTGATTAATGATGCGGCAAATCCAAATCCGGTGCTTTTTCTCCTGCTTTTACCTTAAAGGGCAGGACATTCTGCCTGGGTGGTAATGGGCATGTGGCATAAGGCGTGAAGGCACAGGGCGGATTGTAGGCTTTGTTGAAATCAAGATGGGTGATGTTGTTTTCATTGGGTGATTCCACTACCAGGAACCGTCCCCCGCCGTAGGTTTCTTCTGTATTGGTATCATCACCGAACACTACAAAGAGGCTTTCCCTGCTTCCTGTGGGATGAAGCCTATAGGTTTCATTGTTGTATTCAAATTTCAGCACACCGGGGGTTGATTCCTGATAAGTACCTCCCAGTACATTGGGTACTTCAATGGTCTTTTTTTCCTGATGGGGCTCAAATTCAGCCCTGATCCTCCATTCTTCCCTGATGGGATAGGCCGGTATTTCAGTAAGCTTATCGAGAAGTGGGCTTTTCAGGTCGCGCAACCGGATGCCGTATTGATCGCCTCTTTTAATAACAAACCATTTCAGTGGACCATGATTTAACACTGTAGGCTCGCCTTCTGCATCGCTGGTAAGCTCAATTTCGTCGATGAGCGTATCGCCGTGATACACCCCGGCATCATTCGCTGCTTCAAACCGGATGTGCTCTTCAGAAAGAAAAAGCGTACCCAGATTGTCAGGGGCTTTTTCCGGGAATACCACATCGTTGGTTGAATCGCTGCCTACTGTATTTTTGCCCGAATCGAGCCAAAACAGGCCGGCAAGATTGAGCCATCCGTCTGGCGACTTGAGGCTTTTCAGCCGATTTGCTCTCCATTCGTGGATACGTTCCTTGTAACTGTCGCCCTCCGATGAGCCGTTCTGGTTGCCGCAACGGATAAAAAACAGCGGCCCACATACCAAAAGCGCAATGAGTATTTTTTTCCCTGTCATGAATATGCTTTATTGATTCAGCAGGCAAATATAAGAAAAAGATTTAGACCTCTTAATCTCTGTTATTCTCACCACAGCTATAGCTGCAAACGAATTTCAAGTATATTAACCATATGACTTTTATGATCGGCCTAAAGAAAGGATTACCCGAATACTTTCGTCAGAATATCCTCAACAACTGTACCGGCCCACTTTGCAGGATTTTTGCGGATTTCCTTTTCCTCTTTGCTTACTTTATAGAAAAGGCCATCCAGCGCTTTTTCGGTAACGAATACATCGAGTTCGGTATCCACGGTTTCCATGCCCAGCGATTCAGCCGTGGCATTGTAGGTTGAGGTAAGGTCATCCCATAATTGTTTGGTGGATACTTCGCCTACCAATTTTTTCTTCAGTAAGTTTATTGTCTTCGGTATTGAAGAGGCTGTCCATCTCTTCACAAGACACCGCCAAAAAAGCAATGAGCACCAGAAAAATTTTGGATCTGTTCATGTCTTTTTCTGGTTTTTTACTGAAGAATGGACATAAAGGATGCAGAATAAATTGCAATTTTGCGGGATAAAAAAACTGAAAAGGTTAAAAATATTACTCCATCGCGCCGCGGATCTTTTCGGCGATTTCTTCAAATTCTTGTTCGGATAGTTTTAGTTTCGGCTGGCTAAAGCATGCGTCGCTTTCTCTGTGTATTGGGATCAGATGGACATGAGCGTGGGGTACTTCCATTCCCAGAACCACTACAGCCACCCGATTGCAGTCAGTCACCTGGTCGAGGGCCCGGGCTATGGGTTTGGCAAAGACCATCATCCCTCCCAGGGTCTGATCATCCAGGTCGAACAGATAATCGGTTTCCTGCTTGGAGACAACCAGCGTGTGGCCCTTTTTCAGTGGATTGATATCAAGAAATGCGTAGTAATTATCATCCTCAGCTATTTTGTAAGAAGGGATCTCTCCGTTGATGATCTTTGTAAAGATGGTCGCCATAATATAAGGTTTTTACAGTTTTATTTCAACGATTTCAAATGGAATAAGGCCATTGGGTACCTGGATCTCCACCACATCACCCTCTTTTGCACCCAGTAATCCTTTGGCAATTGGTGAATTCACCGAGATTTTCTTTTGTTTCAGATCAGCTTCCGTTTCTGAAACAATGGTATATTCCATTATGGCATTGTTCTTCTTGTTTTTGATTTTTACCGTATTGAGTATCTGCACCGTGTTGGTATCGATTTTTGATTCATCGAGTACCCTGGCATTGGCGATGGTATTTTTTAACTGTGAAATTTTCATTTCAAGCATTCCCTGGGCCTCTTTGGCCGCATCATATTCAGCGTTTTCCGACAAATCCCCTTTATCTCTGGCTTCTGCAATTTGCTTTTTGATTTTCGGGCGTTCTATCGTTTCCAGCTGTTTCAATTCTTCCTGTAATTTCTTCAGGCCTTTTTCTGTTAAGTAAGAAACTTGAGCCATTGTTCTCTTTCTTTATGTTCTACATTTGAAATCTGAAAATAAAAAATAACAAAAAAGTTAACCGCGCATTTGCGGAAAACTTTTTCAATCACAAAGATATATAAAAATTCTAATTAAATACACTCGAATCGCATGGATACCTTTATTTTTTTGGTGAAGCTCATACGATTCTGATAATTTATTATGGAGCTAGAAATATTTTCTGTTGAGTATCTCTGAATAGATTATTCCTTCCTCTACATCAAACCTTTCTTTTATCTCCTGAATTTTCGACCTTTTTATGCTTCTACGTTTTTTTGTTTTATAGGTTTCTTTAGATGGAGTTGTTTTTGCTTCCGTGGCTTTTACAGTTGATTCCTCTCTTTTTGCCTTAGATTCGCCAGCAGGGGTTTCTTCTTTTTCTTCTGGTTCCTCCGCCTCTGCTTCTTCAGCTTCTCCCGTCTCTTCCTCATAACCCATTTGTTCTTCCCAGGAAGCCGGTACGTCATCTTTATTCTGAGATGCTGAGCTTTCCACTACCCCGCTTTTTCCTGCTGATTCATCTGACGTAGTTTTAAACGATTGTTCCGAGGTTTTATTTTGTCCGCTTTGTTTTTTTACGGAAGCTGCCACGGAAATTATAAGTGTTACCAATAATATAAGAAATCCAATTACATCTTCCATTATGTTGCGTTTTTTGGGTTAATTGTTAAAAAGTCCTTTATCCCGGCTTTTAAAAAGATCAAAAAATATTTCGAACCAATTACCTATTCTTTCAAACACTGAGGGCTTATTCCTTTTCAGGTTTCTTTCACGCCACGCTTCTGATTGCCTGGCATTGTAATCCATCCGTTTTTGAGTCCTTTCTGACTGTCTTTTATAATGTTGCTGCCTGTATTTTTCCCTGGTTTTTTCATTTTTTTTCCGGTGCTTTTTTTCGATTCTTTTGTTAACTTTGGCAGACCGATCGGGCTGTGTTACCGATCTTATCATCTGGCAACCGGGAGCAACCTGCATAATGCCAGAGATTATCAATAGCATGGCAATGTTCCTGATTGTAAAAACAGTTAATAAACTTGTTTGTTTGAACAATGACATATCAAACTCCAAATATAAGAATTCTTTACGTTTTTGCATTTATTTTGTTTCTGTTTGTTGGATGTGAAAACCAGCAGCAACCTTTCCCTTATGCACCGGTTAATGTTACATTAGATATCGGTACTGAATTGAATACTATTCAACCAGGTCAATATGTATTCATTGGACCTGATGATTGCAGTGATGCTGAGAGCTGTGGTTATGGAGGACTGATCATTTTTCGCGCATCCCAAAACAACTTTCAGGCTTTTGACCGGGCATGCCCATACAATCCCAAGGAAAAGTGCCTGCTTGAACCTTTTGGAGGGGACAGAAGCAACAATCTCCTGTCCTGTCCCTGTTGTGGTTCGCTATTT
>CAYNPZ010000024.1:9268-30102 GCA_964399175.1 uncultured Bacteroidales bacterium
CAGTGAGTTTCTTTTATCCACTTTCAATTGCTCCACGAGCTTATCTACATTGTTGAATTTTTTTTCTTCCCGGATTCGGTGCATCATGTGAATGGTAATCTCCTTGTTGTATATGTCCTTGTCAAAATCGAACAAATGCGTTTCAATCGACTTGTGCCTTCCGTGACGGTCAACTGTGGGACGATACCCTATATTCAACATGCCTTTCAGTATTTTACCGTTGATCCGGGCTTTTATTGCATAGACCCCATCTTCCGGGATGAGTTTATAAGGTTCATTGGGCTCGATGTTGGCCGTTGGGAATCCAAGCTTTTTGCCCATCCGGTGACCGCCTATTACCTTTCCCATCATAAAATATGAGTATCCCAGGTACTGATTGGCCTTTTCCAGATCCCCTTCCAGAAGTGCGTTTCTTATCAAAGTGGAACTGACCTCTGTACCTTCTTCTGATTTTGCCCCGAGCCTTTCTACCTGAAAATTGTATTGAGCCGAACAGGCCTGCACATCCCTGTAGCTTCCCTTTCCTCCTTTGCCAAAATGATGGTCGTAGCCTATGAGCAGATGTTCCACTCCAATCTGATCTACAAGGATTTCCTTGATGAAATCGCATGCGCTCAGCTGGCTAACCTCTTCCGTAAAAGGTAGAATCACCAGGTGATCGATCCCTGACTTTTCCAGCAGCCATTTTTTTTCTTCAAGAGAATTCAGGAGGTGAAGATTTTTCAAGTCTTTTTTCAGCACAATCCTTGGATGGGGCCATAGCGTAAGTACAACCGACTCTCCACCCAGCTTCCCGGCACGGGAAACCAGT
Organism: uncultured Bacteroidales bacterium; assembly: GCA_964399175.1. Classification (GTDB taxonomy): domain Bacteria; phylum Bacteroidota; class Bacteroidia; order Bacteroidales; family UBA12077; genus JAGXLC01. The sequence goes on from CAYNPZ010000024.1 coordinate 10,080, forward strand.
TTCGAAAGGATGGCATTATGTCCTTTGTGAACACCATCAAATACTCCTATGGTTACAACCGGTTTATCGGCCCGGAAATCGCTTAAATCTTTGTATACTCTCACACCTAAAGAGAATTAAATTGAGGTAACAAAATTATAAAAATGGATTCAGCTTAAAAATCCAGTGAAAATTCTTGTTCAATATAAAAGTTATTATCTTCGGCTTTTAATATGAGCTTAGTTCTTTTGAAATTTATTCCATAATAAAGACAGTTGGAGAATCCGGGCTATTGTCTTTCGAGTCAGGTGTAATAAGATATTTTGATACCAGCGGAAGATACAATATAAATTTTAGATTTTACGTAAGTAAACTTATCCTGAAAAAACAAATTTTAACGGCGATTGTTTATTTTTATGGAGGTTTCGAATAAAAGGTCCTGATGGAAGGTGAAAGGATTTGAGACCCTGGCGTTTCAGATATTCCAACGGGATATTAAAATCAAGATTTTTATAAATCCATTGTTAAATTGAATAAATCAACCCAAATCATGAAAAATCTGTTGTCTCTCTTATTAATTATGATAATTGCTCAATCATGCGGCTCCGGTTCCAATCAGTTCACCATTGAAGGACAATTGGAAAATGCAAACAATGAGAAGCTGTATCTGGTTGAGCTCAAAACCGGTGGCGTGAATGAGGTGGATTCTGTGCAGCTCGGGCAGAAGGGCAAGTTTGAATTCACAGGATATACTGAAACGCCCAAATTTTTCCTTGTGCGGACCAGCCCGCAAAATTCAGCCACTCTGGTAGTTGAGCCCGATGACAATATAACCCTGGAAGGGGAGGCTCAAAATCTGGGTAGCAATTATACTGTAAGCGGCTCAGAAGGCTCCCGCGAGATCATGAAACTGCGCAAAAGGCTGGAATCGACCATTGCAAGTCTTGATTCGCTGGGAAAGATCTACAAGGAGAATCCCGGCCAGGAAGAGAGTGGTGCTTTGCGAACCAGACTTAATAAGGAATCCAGAAAGATTGTCCAGAATCAGAAGGAATATACAAAGGATTTTATCGACCGCAACCTGAATTCGCTGGCCAGTTTAATGGCTCTTTACCAGCAAATTGGACCAAAAAGCTATGTATTGAATCCGCAGCAGGATTTTGCCTATTTTAAAAAGGTTGATTCCGCCCTGATGGCCAATTATCCCAACTCTGAGCCGGTAAAGTCACTGCATTCACAGGTTCAGGATATTAAAAGCAGAATGGAAAAGGATAAAGCAGCCAATGAAAAACTCGCCATAGGCAAAAAGGCTCCGGAGATAGCTTTGCCCAATCCTGAAGGGGATACAGTAAGTTTATCCTCCTTGCAGGGCAATTACGTATTACTTGATTTCTGGGCTGCCTGGTGCAAGCCCTGCCGTGTGGAAAATCCCAACCTGGTTAAGACCTATAAGAAATTTCAGGATGAAAAATTTGAGATCTTTCAGGTATCTCTGGACAGGAATCGCTCCGACTGGGTAAATGCCATTGAAAAAGACAAACTTGACTCCTGGTATCATGTAAGCGACCTTAAATTCTGGAATTCCCGTGCCGCTCAAAAATATAACATCAGAAGCATTCCGGCGAATTTTCTTTTGAATCAACAAGGCGAAATTGTGGCTAAAAATCTGAGGGGAGATGATCTCCCGGCCAAACTCAATGAGATATTTTCCGGTCAGTAATACCTGTTAATTCATATGAACTGTATTTTTCATCAGGACCTTTTCCTTTAAGGTTCTGATGAATTTCTTTTATTATATTTGAACCGGATTTAAAATTAGTTTGGAATGAAGAAAGCGCTCATTTTTCTTTTAGCCTTGTCGGTTTTTGCCTGTACCAATGAGAATAAGTTTACTGTTGAAGGCAGGATTGAAGGTGCGGAAAATCAGAAAGTCTACTTTGAACATAAGCGGGTAGGCGATACAAAAGTATTGGATTCAGCCCGCTTGGGCAATACCGGGAATTTTGAGTTCTCGGGAACTACCGAATATCCCAGATTTTACAATATTTCTCTTAACGGCAGATTCGCCACGCTTTTGATTAAGCCGGGAGAGGATGTGACTTTCCAGACCCAGGCGGATGATTTCTATAATTATACCCTCGAAGGTACACCCGGCTCGAAACATGTAAAAGAGCTTCAGAACAGGCTCAGGGATACAAAGTCCAAACTGGATTCCCTCGACAGAATTTACGAAAAGATCAAGGATAAGGAAAATGCGGGAGAAAGAATTGCCGAACTTGATAAAGCCTATAAAAGTATTTTGAACAGGCAGAGGGATTCTTCCATTGCGTTTATACTTGATCACATGGGTTCGCTGGCAAGCATCATGGCGCTCTATCAAAAAGTCAATGAGGATACTTATGTGCTCTATAAAAATACCGATCTGCAATATATTAAGCTGGTAGCGGATTCTCTTGAGAATAAATATCCACAATCCAGACATGTCAAGTCGCTTTTGGCCAATAAGGAAGATTTGATGGAGAGATATAAAAATCTGGAACTTCAGCAGACACTCAGCCGGTTTGGTTCTACCAGCAACTTTCCCGATATTAAGCTGCCCGATCTTCAGGGCGATTCGATTTCCCTGCAGAATTTGGATGAGAAGATGATCCTATTGAGTTTCTGGGCTTCATGGAGCCAGCCAAGCATTCAGAGAAACCTGGAATTGAAGGATATTTACAGAAGATATCACGACAAAGGTTTTGAGGTCTACCAGGTTTCACTGGATCAGGAGAAGAGCGACTGGAGGAAAGCAGTAAACTTTGATCAGTTGCCCTGGATAAATGTAAGCGGCCTTAAGGGGATGAACACCTATGCAGCGAGAATCTATAACATAGATGAGCTTCCTACGGATTACCTGATTCATCAGGAAAGAGGTGTTATTGCAAAGAATCCTGGTATACAGGAATTACGAAGGAGGCTCTCCATAGCCCTGGACTAACGAACAATTGATATAACTTTTGGAATACGGAAAGAAGATATATTTTGCCTCCGATTTTCACCTGGGGGCCCGTAACCACCAGGAAAGCCTGAAAAGAGAAAAGCTAATTGTTCGCTGGCTGAATGAAATTATGCCTGAAACTGCAGATTTATATCTTCTGGGAGATATATTTGATTTTTGGTTTGAATACCGGAAAGCTGTTCCAAAAGGTTTTGTCCGGTTTCTGGGAAAGATTGCCGAATTTACCGATGCAGGAATACCGGTGCATTTTTTTACCGGAAATCACGACATGTGGATCTTCGATTACCTCCCTAATGAGGTGGGATTGATCATTCATAATGAACCTCATTCGGTTACCTATAATGGAAGGAAATTCTATCTGGCTCATGGCGATGGGTTGGGACCCGGAGAGAAAGGATACAAACTGCTGAAGGGAATTTTTCACAGCCCTTTTGCACAATGGCTGTTTGGCCGTCTGCATCCCAATCTCGGTATTGCACTTGCCTATAAATGGTCATTGAGCAGCAGGAATGTTCATGGTGTGCCGGATGAATTCCGGGGAGAGAGGGATGAACTGCTTATACAGTACGCCCGGGAAATAATGAAAGATACCCATTACGATTATTTTATATTCGGTCACAGGCACATACCAATTGATTATCCTTTGAATGATCATACCCGGTATATTAATCTGGGCGACTGGATACATTACTATACTTACGGCGTATTTGACGGGGAAAAATTTGAATTGAAAAGCTATACCTAAATTATATGAATGTTAAAGACCTTATTCAACTTTTTGGGATATGTCGCTGAAGAAGACCTTTGCCAATGCTTCCAGAGGATTGAGGATCTATCTGGCCAGGGAGTCCAACAACAGAATCCATCTGCCCATAACCGGACTGGTTATTGCGGCGGGGATAATATTTGGCATCACTCCTGCCGAATGGTTGTTTGTGGTTCTTTCCATCGGTTTGGTCCTGACATCCGAAGCATTTAATTATGCCCTTGAAAAGCTTTGTGACAAGGTTCATTCGGAATACAACGAACAGATAAAGGCTATCAAAGATATATCGGCCGGTGCTGTGCTTATTGCTGCCATCATTTCTGCAGTAGTAGGACTGATCATTTTTCTGCCAAAATTGGTCAACCTGGTGGGATAGCAAAGTTACTAGGGGTTTTTAAATATAACATGATTACAAACCCGGCAAATCATAACCGGATTATTCAGGGAGGTAATTCATGAGAATTATTTACATAAGCAACAACTGGATCGACAATGGATCGTGTACCATCTATACCACTTACAATGTATGGGGAATTGCACGGAATGGGGTGGATACCCATTTATTCGTAAGAAACGTTTCCGAGGGAGCAACCGAAGATCTGCTGCACGATTATTTTAATATTGAATATCCCTCTCATCTCAACATCCACAGGATCGGTAAGAAGTTCAAAAAGGTCAATATGGATTACTACTGGAAGGTGAGCAGGATGGTAAGAGATCTCGGAGATGCGGATACGGTGGTTATTACCAGATCTGCCAAGATTTTGCCCTACCTGTTGATGATCCCCGGAAGAAAATTCAGAATTTATTATGAAACCCATAATTTTTTCCATGACCTGAAACGTCGGGATGATCTTAAAAAGAAAAAAATTTCCCTGTATAAGAATGCCCTGCAGGAAAGAATCGCACTTAAAAAAATTGACGGTCTGATTTGTTTGACCAATACGCAGAAAAAGCTCTGGGAAGAATATGTGGATCTGCCCATTCATGTGGTTTATCCCGGACTGATCTCTCCCGTTCATGAACACAGGAACATGGAGGAAATTTACCTTGCTTATACAGGAGCCTTGGATAAAGGGCGAGGCATTGATCATATCCTTGAAATGGCCGGTCATTTGCCTTCCAATTATCATACCTTTATTTTCGGGGGAAGGCGGACTGATGAAATGGAAAAGCTTCATGACGAACTAAAGGATAGAGAGGTGGAACATAAAGTGACGATCACCGGATGGCTGAATCAAACCGAACTTCAAAAACGTTTAGGGAAAATGCATCTGGGCCTGCTGCCTTTGAGAGATAATTTTTTTAACCGTTACCTCACTGCCCCTTCCAAGTTATTTGATTATTTATCACACAGCTTACCTACTGTTGCTTCTCCGCTTCCTTCGCTGGAGGAACTGGTAGGGAATCATCAACTGGGTATTATGGCCGATTGGAACCATCCGGATATAGTGGCCACACGTATCGTTCAGCTAATGAGTGATATGGGCCGTTACAGGCATTTAAGCGATAAGGTGTATACATTTGCTCTTGAACACACCTGGGAGAGAAGAGGAGGTAAATTAATAAAGGCGCTTTTTGAGTATTATTTGAGATTTGGAATTTGTTTTTTGGTGCTTATTCTTTGATACCCCACTAATGGTTCATAACTTTAAGCCTAATTAATTTTCTCCTTCACTTTCAATTAAATCAAGATCCTTAAATACGAAAACCGTACGAAATATTCCGAAGGAAACGGTTTCGTCCCTGAAAGTCATGGAGGAGAAAATGTAATAATCATGATAGGTGACCAGCTCTGAAAAAACTTTTCCTGCACCGAGTATACCCGTAAACGGATTTTTTCCTTTAAACTCCTGGTTTATTTTCTTCTTGTGCAATTCCTCATTCGGGCTGGTTAACAGGGCTACCAAAAGCAAAGCAAGGATAATCCAGAAAATTCGCTTCATATCATTGAATTTGTATAATTTTTAGATAAGTATTACACCTTTTTTTGGTATAAATTCCCCGCCGAATTAAGCGGGAAATTTATGCCTTAAATTAATAAACTTGATAAGAAATATGATTTTTTGACTGGTTTCTATACATTCATGATTTCATTGTGGTACCAGTCGCATCCGTAATTACCGGTTTTATATTCTTCGATAAACCCTTTTTCACCTTTTTCTTCGGTTTGTGCAATCAAATTCTTAATTTCTTTTTCTTCCATTGGTTTGATATTTTTGGCAATCCGGATATTATCTCTAAGATCCTGGCGATTTTGTATTCCACAAACCAGCGAACTGATTGGCAGAGATAAGGCATATCTCCGGCAAGTTTCCGCATCTACGTCAAATTCTTCGAGGAGACGGGCATTCTGAGCTGCCAGACCTTTCATGCCAATAACGCCAATGTTGCGGTCTGTGCATACGGGAAGCACCTGTTTCTGGAAACTGTGAAAATGCGGATCAACGATGTTGGTTGGCATCTGAACCGTATCCCAGGAAAAATTCTGATCCAGCATCTCCAGATGATGAGCGGGCCGTTCATGCCCGGTAAAGCCAATAAACCTGACCTTGCCTTCCTGTTTTGCTTCCATGGCCGCTCTGACGGCCCCTTTATTTTCATCAAAGATCAGTTTCGGATCGTCATCCCATTTGATGCCATGGAATTGCCACAGGTCAAGGTGATCGGTCTGCAAGCGCCTTAAGCTGTCTTCAAGATGTTTTTTTGCGGTTTTGTAGTCGCGGCCGCAAACCTTGGTCATCAGGAATACCTTATCTCTTTTGTTGTCCTGGGCCAGTGCTTTCCCCATAAGTTCTTCGCTGTATCCATTGTGATATTCCCAGCAATTATCAAAAAAGGTCAACCCTTCGGCAATGGCCTCATGCATGATTTTGATGGCTTCGGATTCGGTATTCGAATCAACTCCTATATCCCATCCCCCAAGCGAAATTATGGAGACATTTTCTCCTGTTTCGCCCAGGGGCCGGGTAGGCATTCCCTGTTCGTTGCTTGTTTGGCACCGCATCATAAATGCTCCGAGAGCAATTCCTGAAAGCAAGGTATTCAGAAAGTCGCGACGTGTATATTTCTTTGGACTCATAAGGCTATCATTTTTTGGTTATACTTGCCATTCAATTCTACTAAATTAGAAAAAATATAATTACATTTCAAGACATTTAGTATATTTGTGTATTAATCAATCAATTCATTGAAGCCGAAGAATGAGGCGTACTGATGAATATAATTGGGGAATCCCGATTTAGCATGGTTCAGGATAACCGTTTTCAGAACTACCCTTATGAAGCAGACAGGCGCGACACGAATTATTTTTTCCATCCTTGGAGCCCTGGTACTTCTCTTTATTATTGCGCCTCTGATGGGCATGTTTCTCCAAACTGAAGTGCCAGGAATTGTTGAGGCTACAAAGGATAAAGAAGTCACTTCAAGCATTCGGATTACATTATTAACCTCCGCATTGGGTACGGTGTTTTTTGCCATTCTGTCGGTGCCTTTTTCCTACTTACTGGCCAGGAAAGATTTTCCGTTGAAAAGGCTGGTGTTTGGCATTATTGACTTACCCATAGTCATACCTCATACTGCTGCGGGTATAGCTGTATTGGGTTTTATTTCACGTGATACTTTACTGGGCAAAGCAGCCGATTCGGTTGGGCTGAGCCTTGTGGGGCATCCCATAGGTATTGCACTTGCTATGGCTTTTGTCAGTATTCCTTTTCTGATCAATGCTGCCCGGGATGGGTTTGAAAGCGTTCCCGTCCGGCTGGAACAGGCTGCCATGAGTCTTGGCGCTTCGCCTGTCCGTGTATTTTTTACTATTTCCCTGCCATTGGCCTGGCGAAATATTGTATCGGGTATGATCATGATGTTTGCCCGGGGTATGAGTGAGTTCGGTGCTGTGGTTATTGTTGCCTATCATCCCATGGTGACCCCTGTGCTCATTTATGAACGTTTTGGGGCCTTTGGACTGGATTATGCGCGTCCGGTGGCCGTACTTTTTATTCTTGTGAGCCTGGTATTTTTCATTGCCTTGCGGATGTTATCAAAGAAAAGCTATGCTGGAACTAAAAAATATCAGTAAAAAATTTGAGGATTTCCATATCCGCGACATCAACCTTCGGGTGAGCGAAGGGGATTATTATATGGTACTGGGCAAATCGGGCTCGGGCAAAACCCTTCTGCTGGAAATCCTGGCCGGTATGATTATCCCCGATACAGGTACGGTTTGGCTGGATGGACAGAACATAACCAGCCAAAGAATACAAAACCGGCAGATGGGTCTTGTTTTTCAGGATCATGCCATATTCCCGCATTTTACTGTAGCCGGAAATATAGCTTATCCCCTGAAGCGAAGAGGAAATACAGGTTCAGATATTGATAAACGGGTTAAAGATTTGGCCGACACTGTAAACATTAGTCATCTGTTGCATCGGTATCCGGATACACTTTCAGGCGGGGAGGTCCAGCGCACGGTACTTGCCAGAACCCTTGCCCTCAACCCGAGATTGCTGCTTCTTGATGAGCCGCTGAGCTCACTGGACGTTCAATATAAGAAGGATCTTCAGAGCCTGTTGCGCGAGCTGAACCGCATGGGGCAAACCATCATTCATGTTACACATGATTATGAAGAAGCTCTTGCCCTTGCCCACCGGGTGGGGGTGATGAATCAGGGGACCATAGTCCAGCAGGGAGAGATTCGGGAGGTATTCAGAAATCCCGGGAACAAGTTTGTCGCTGATTTTGTAGGCATTAAAAATTTTTTTAGTGCAGTTATTGAGCCAATAACAGGGAAGCAACATAAGCTGGCCCGGATTAACGAAAATACGGCCTTCTATGTGCTGAACAGCGAAATGCAGGGGGAAGTGATCCTGACGCTTGAAGCGGAAAACGTAATTATTTCCAGTGTAAAGCTCGATTCCACCGCGCTGAATAATTTTAAAGGAACCATTACCGAAGTGATACCCACCCCCAGGGGATTGGAAGTTATCGTGGACATCGGTGTTGAAATTGCTGTGATCATCACCCATGAAAGCTTTGATCGGCTGGGTCTGGATAAAGGTGAAGAAGTATGGACCGGCTTCAAAGCTTCAGCCATAAACCTTCAGAGGGTTTAGGCATTTTTTCTATTTGTCAGAATTTTTATTATTTTTATTGTTTAACAATTCGGGTTAGATGAATAAAATGAAGTGAATGGCAGAAGAACATGTCAATATATTGATGGTTGGTGGAAATGCAAGAAAATCCGGTAAAACTACTATGATTTGCCGGTTGCTGGAATATTTTGAAAGAACTTATGCCATTGCTGCTGTGAAGGTTGCTTTATATGGCAACAGGGAAATATTCAGTGAGCATTATCCCGAAGCTTCCGGCAATGGCTATCTGGAGATAAAGGAAAATAATCCTTATAACAAGAAGGATTCAGGCAAATTTCTTGCAGCCGGGGCTGCAGAAAGCTGGTTGATTGCAGCTGTTAACGGGAAAGAAGATAAGGTAATACAGAAAATTAAAGAGATAGAAAACCGGGTAAATTTTATGATTTTGGAATCCAATGTAATACGGAAATATATTGAACCAGGAGTATTTATTATGGTTATTAATAGTGAAAAAGAAGTGAAGGCAAGTGCGAAGGAAGTTTTTTCTTTTGCAGATTTGCATGTGGATACCGTCAGTGAAAGATATGAAAATATTGAAAGCTATATCGGCATTGACAAAAATAAATGGATTTTAAATCATCCTCTATGATATCGTTTGAAGAAGCATACCGCACCATTATGGATCATGCTCCTCACCATCGTACCGAATGGGTTATACTGAAAGATGCGCTGAATCGTGTTCTGGCTGAGGATGTTGAGGCTGACAGGGATATGCCGCCTTTTTATAAATCGGCTGTGGATGGATATGCGTGTGTTGATCCACAGGCTGGTGAAGAATTGAGAGTTATAGAGGTGATTCCTGCAGGCAGCCAACCTTCCCTGGCTGTAAGACCGGGAACTTGCTCAAAAGTAATGACCGGAGCGGAAGTACCTGAAAACACCAATTTGGTGGTGATGGTGGAAAATGTGGAGGAAAAAGGGGAAGGGGCCGTAAGAATAAATAAACCCGGTAACAAATCGAATATTGCCGAAAAAGGTGAGGATTTTCGGAAAGGTGAGGTTATTGTGTCCCGTTGGTCTATAATCCGGCCCCAGCATATTGCAGTGATGGCTTCGGTTGGTAAGGTTCAACCGTTGGTAAGCAAAAAACCCAGGGTCAATATCATAACCACCGGCAATGAACTGGTGGAACCTGATCAGCAACCTGCCCCCGGCCAAATAAGGAATTCCAATACGGTTCAGCTGGAGAATCAGTTCAAAGTAATGGGAATTAAAGCCTCATACGAAGGTATTGTAAGCGATGCTGCCGCTAACATACTGAAAGTTTTATCAGAAAGTATTGAAAGCAATCATCTGACCATTCTGACCGGGGGGGTGTCTATGGGAGACTTTGACTTTGTTCCCGAGATGATGGAAAAAGCAGGGGTTGAGATTCTTTTTCATGAAATTGCAGTGAAGCCGGGCAAACCAACCATCTTTGGAAAGAGAGGCAACAATTTGGTGATCGGCCTTCCGGGCAATCCCGTTTCCACTTTTCTTCAGTTTGAATTGTTGATTAAGCCGCTTATTTACCGAATGATGGGGACTACATACCACCCGGCGGAGATTAGCATGCCGCTTGCTGAGGAAATACGTCAGAGGAAATCTGATCGGGACAGTTGGAAGCCTGTGAAATTGAAAGAGGGGAAGGTGTTTGTTGTGGACTATCATGGCTCAAGTCATATACATGCTTTACAGGATGCTGATGGCTTTATCTGCGTTCCTGCAGGCACAGAATGTTTAAATAAGAATACCCTGGTTGATGTACGACAGATTTAACAGAAAGATCAATTATCTTCGGGTTTCGGTTACTGATAAATGCAATCTGAGGTGTTACTATTGTATGCCTATAGGGGGCGTGAAACTCCTGCGGTATGAAGATATACTCTCTTATGAGGAGATCACGAAAGTGGTGCGATATGCCGTAACTCAGGGGATTGACAAAGTACGGCTTACAGGAGGAGAACCATTGATTCGGAGGGATATTATTAAGCTGGTAAAGATGCTTTCGGGAATAAAAGAAATCCGGGACCTGTCAATGACTACCAACGGGATTTTTTTGGGGGATTATGCTGCTGAACTGGCAAATTCAGGGCTCCATCGTGTGAATGTGAGCCTGGACACACTCGACCCCGAAAAATACCGAAAAATAACCAGGGGAGGAGACCTGCTGAAGGTGATAGAAGGATTGGAATCGGCACAAAAAGCTGGGTTGTTGCCCATAAAAATTAATACGGTGATACATGAAAATTTTACAGAAGAAGACCATTTGCGTTTAAAGGATTTCTGCAGCCGCAATGGATTTGAACTCCGGTTTATCCAGGAGATGGACCTGGATAAGGGTACTTTTTCCGTAGTCAAGGGAGGAACGGGTGGAGACTGTAAAAATTGCAACCGGCTTAGGTTGACTTCCGACGGCAAGCTGAAACCTTGCCTATTCAGCAATATCGGATTTGATGTACGTAAACTGGGAACGGAAAAGGCCTTTAAGCTGGCTTTGGGAAATAAGCCCCGTAGTGGCAGCAAAAATACGTTATGCACTTTTTATCGCATGGGTGGATGATAGCTATGGGTCAGTGTTGAATTAATTTAAAATCAGGATGCTGTAAAAAATGAAAAAATTTAGTCATACAGATCAACAAGGAAAAGCACGCATGGTTGATATTGTAAATAAGGGCGAGCAGAAGCGTTTAGCGCGTGCAAGAGGATTTATAGGGCTACAGGAAGATACCTTGAAGCTGATTCGGGAGAATGAAATCAAAAAAGGTGATGTGCTTACCGTCTCCGAGATAGCTGGAATCCAGGCCGCAAAAAGAACCGGTGAGCTGATCCCTTTATGCCATCCCATTCCGCTAACCAACGTGCATGTTCAGGCGAGCCTTAAGGAAGGGGGAGTTGAAGTGGAAAGCGAAGTCAGCTGTATCGGTAAAACCGGTGTGGAGATGGAAGCTCTTACTGCCGTCAGCACTGCCCTTTTAAGTGTTTATGATATGTGCAAGGCGGTGGACGGGAACATGAAGATAGGTGAGATCCGTCTTATTGAAAAGAAGAAAGAGGCAATTTAATGATGGAAGAAACCACCATTACCATACGCTCGGTTAACATTTCGAGAGAAAAGGGAACCATTAAAGAGCCTGTTGGCCAGGCTTCCATTGACAAGTTGGGCATTCAGGGCGATGCCCATGCCGGACCCTGGCACCGGCAGGTCAGCCTGATGTCGCTAAAAAGTTTGGATAATTTTTATAAACGAACCGGCCGTAAGATCAAGCCCGGGGAATTTGCAGAGAACCTGACCATTGAAGGAATGGACTTAACCCAGGTGCATCTGCTCGATCGCTTTATTGGCGAATCAATAGTGCTGGAGGTCACCCAGATTGGGAAAAAATGCCATGGCGATAATTGTGCAATCTACAGAGAGGTGGGAAAATGTGCCATGCCTGAGGAAGGAATATTTACCCGGGTTGTGGAAAAAGGGGCACTTAAAGTGAATGATATCCTTACCTACCGGCCGAAAATCTACAAAGGTCTTGTAATTACCATGAGCGACCGCGCCTCTTTCGGTCAGTATTCCGATAAAAGCGGGGAGAAAATAGAGGCCCGGCTAAATGATTTTCTGGGAAATCATTTTCCACGTTATGAAGTGAAAAGAGAGATCATACCCGATGAGCAGCATGAATTGATCAATCTGTTACAGAATGCCAGATCAGACGACTACGATGTGGTGATAACCACCGGCGGAACCGGCCTGGGAAGTCGCGATATTGCCCCTGAAACCATCAGCATGCTTTTAGACAAAGAAATTCCTGGTATCATGGAGATGATCCGCATGAAATTCGGCCGGGACAACCCCAATGCCCTGGTTAGCCGCTCTGTTGCCGGACTGATGGAAAAGACGCTTATTTATGCCCTTCCGGGAAGTTCAAAGGCTGTGGATGAATATCTGGAGATCATCCTGCCTACATTAAACCACAGCATCTATATGGTCAATGATCTGGATGTCCATGGGTGAGCAATGATAGAATGCCTATCCGCAGGTAGGCGGGCCTGAATGGATAGAGCAACATACGATCCCTTAGTTAAATATTTTCAAAGAAAAGATTCCTCACCATTGTAGATATTCATTCGGTTGGCGCGGACAAAGCCGGCCATGGCAATGTTGTTATCCCTGGCCATCTCCAGTGCCTGATCGGTGGGCGGGCTGGTGGAAGGCACTATCGGGAATCCGGCACTGATCACTTTGGAGATGTGCTTTGAGACATCCGGCATGTAAGCAGCAGACACTTATCCGAAAAGGGTTCATTGTTTGTCACACCATACCTGATAAGCTTGTCGATGGCATTGAGGCGCCCGATGTCGTCGAAATGTTTCTGGATCCCGTTTTGGGTAGCCGTTGCAGCTGTGTGAACAGCGCCGGAGATCCTGAACTGTTCCGAAAGACCCGAAAATGTATCCATGAATTCAAGTATTTGCGATGTGGATAGTTTGATGCCCGCACTGCCCGCAAAGCCATCCATAAGGCTTTTGCTTTTTTCAAGGTTCACCCAGGCGGTCCGTCCTGCCTGCTCTTGGTGCTCCCGTCTATCGGCGGGTAGGCCCGCCTGCCGTCGGGCAGGCTTTCCATATGATAATCAAGTGTCCTGATATCACCTGTGGTAGTGATATAACCCTTGGTGTAGAGATACCCTGTGATCATCTCATTGACGTAATCCCTTGAACAAGGAAAAAGGTGGATTTCTTCCGAATTGATCACTACTTTTAACATCACTCCTTTTGTGACATGATCTTCGGTATGTTCTCTCTTACCATCTTCTATTCTTGTGATGCTCACTTTTTTCATAGCGTTGCAGTTCTTCCGGTGTGTTGATATTGATGAATGGTGTTTCGTCATCTGTTTCCCAATAAAAGGTATTAATGGTTTCCAGAAATTTTTTTACCGATGGGGGCTTGCCAGGTTGAAGCAAGGCTTCAAGTTTATCAAGTCCGCTTGTGTGGTAAACACCATGAAGCGGTTCAATGTTTTTGTTCACCCTGGGGATGATGGCCTCATATTTTTCTTTTCCTGCAGCCCTGATTTGACTGGTAATGGTGTTTCCATTGATGAATGGCATGTCTCCGGCTACAATAAATACCTGATCATGCCCGGATTTTTTCAGGGCTGTATGAATTCCGGAAAGCGGACCTTTACCGGGAATTATGTCTGTGTAGATCAGTAGTTCCCTGTAATCTGAGAATTGATCAGGGTCATTCGCAATAAGCATAATTTCGGAAAACAGGGATTTTAATACCTCTGTCTGGTATTCCAGGATGGGTTTGTTATGAAAAGGCACCAAGGATTTTATCCGGCCATTAAAGCGGCTGTTGGTGCCTCCGGCGAGGATGGCGGCAGAAATATTTTGGTATGATATTGTTGTTTTCACAATGGTAAAGATATAAATTGTAATGATTTTATTTTTATTGTGTTTAAAGTGTTACACAATTTTTATATTCATTATGAAGTTTAGAAATTTTTTATGTATTTCCTTTTAAGGGAATATTACTGTGTATTTTTCAAATTTCATTTGTATTTTGTGATGTTTATAATTTAGATCAATGCTTATGAAACGAAGTGAAATAAATAACCTCATAAGATCTTCGAAGGAGTTTTTCCGGACGCATCAGTTTCATCTCCCACCATGGGCCTGTTGGAGACCGGAAGACTGGAAAGGGAAATATCATGAATGCTATGAGATTGTTGACAATATGCTGGGATGGGATCTTACCGACTTTGGGAGCCGGGATTTTTTCAACAGGGGATTGATTCTGTTTACCATCAGGAACGGGAATCCACAAAAAAATGATAAAACCTACGCCGAAAAGATTATGATTGTGGAGGAGAATCAGGAGGCTCCACTGCATTACCACTGGAATAAGATGGAAGACATCATCAACCGGGGCGGGGGGAACCTGGTGATGGAACTTTATAAAGCGACAGATAACAACCAGTTGTCCGACGAAGAGGTAACTATAAAGATTGACGGCATCGAGCTTACCGTGGAGCCAGGCAGCAAAATTAAACTTACGCCCGGTGAAAGCATTTGCCTGGAACCCTATGTTTTTCACCGTTTTTACGGAGAAGAGGGGAAAGGAAGGGTTTTAACCGGAGAAGTAAGCGCCGTAAATGACGATACCGCAGACAACTGTTTTTATGAAGAGGTAGGACGTTTCCCCGATATTGAAGAGGATGAAGAGCCTTTGCATCTTCTGGCTTCCGAATATTCAAAATATCTTTGATTATGAGCGGAAAGAAAATCATCCTATCAGGAACCGGCAGCTCGCTGATTGATTATGTATATTCCGGAATCGACTTTAATTCCCCGGAATTCCGGGAATATCTTTCCCGCAGAACGGGTGACGGCGGCCTGCATCCGGGTCGCCTGGTCTTTGCCGAAGATCTGGAAAAATTTGCCGGCAAGGATTTCCATACCATACTTCATGAATTTGTTGGCGATCGGGAACCCGATGTGGCCAACATTGGCGGTCCCAGCGTAGTGTCGTTGATTCATGCCGCACAGCTTTTAAATTCCGGTGAGTTTGAAGTTAAGTTTTATGGGGCTTCCGGAGCCGATGAAACCGGTAATTTTTTAAGATCCCGCATATCACATACTCCGTTGAATATAAAGAATTATAAAGTATACGAGGGAGAGGAGACCCCTTTTACCAATGTTTTATCTGATCCCGATTACAATGATGGTGCGGGAGAACGGACTTTTGTCAACAGCATTGGTGCTGCCTGGAAGTTCACATCCGACGACCTGGATGAATCCTTTTTTAATTCCGATATCGTGGCTTTCGGTGGTACCGCTCTGGTACCCCATATTCACGATAATCTGACCGGATTACTGGAAAAGGCTAAGAAAAGAGATTGTCTGACCGTTGTGAATACTGTTTACGATTTTCGAAATGAACAGAAAAATCCCGGTGAGAAATGGCCTTTGGGGGAACATCTAAAAAGTTTTCCCAACATAGATCTTTTGTTGATGGATTATGACGAAGCTTTGAAAATTAGCGGAAAGAAAGCTATTCATGCCGCCGTGGAATACTATCAGTCGCTGGGAATTTCTGCTTTAATTATAACAAAGGGCAGTGATGATGCCATTGTATGGTCGGATGGTTCCCTCTTTTCTCCGGGCGGCTATTATAGCGTTCCAATTTCTGAAAAAGTTGTATGGGAACGATCCGGTCAGGAGGCCCATCAAGGCGATACCACTGGTTGTGGCGATAATTTCGTCGGAGGCGTTTTGACATCAGTTGCAACCCAGATGCAGAATGGTGACCGTACTTTTAACCTTGAGGAAATCATTTCCTGGGGCATGGCTTCAGGGGGATATGCCACCTTTTATATGGGGGGTACCTACATGGAAAATGAGACGCAGGAAAAATACCAACATGTTCTGCCCTACGTAGAAGCCTACAAAGCCCAGGTTAAAGGTATTATCAAATAACAGGAAGTTAATTACAGGTCGAAAACAGTTGAAGCACCCATCCCTCCGGGAAGCAATATTCTGATTGGCAACAAAACCCTGAAGCCTGGTGATGTAGCGGTTTGGAAAAAATAAGTACGGGCCTCAGTTTTGTTTTAGTTTTGGCATCTGGGCATTTACTTTGTTCTGTCAGTTTTTATTGAAACGATAATCGGCAAAATCAAGATATATTTCCCAGTTATAGTTGTTTAAATCATGGCCTCCGTTGCGTATCACATAACCGGTGGTATTGTAAACCGGCCGGTTGATCACCGGCATTTCTTCCACCGGCAGACCCTTTTCACCTAACAACCGGTAAACGGGCTCAGCCTTTTTTACAGAAAGAAATTCACCTTTCGGATCGGCCCATAGATCCTCTTTGGCGCTTGCCGCTATAACGGGCCGCGGGGCCATCAGCGCCATGAGCATGTGCTGATCAACAGGCAGCTCTTCTTCATTCTGGTTGTACTTTTTGAAATTGTCACAGAACCAGTGTGGAAAAGAATTATTGATACGTCCGACGGTTTCTCCGAATTGTCTTCGGGAAAGTGCTGCACCCCCGCAGCCCGAACAATTGGAGATGACAAGATCAAACCTTTGATCGGTTGCCCCTGCCCATAAGGCGGTTTTTCCCAGCCGGGAATGGCCAAAAACCATCATCTTGTTATTATCAATGGCCGGATCTTTCTCCAGGTAATCTGCACCTCTGCTCAGCCCCCATGCCCAGGCTCCTATAGAGGCACAGTTGTTTCCACGGGCTGTGTCCAGGTATTGTTCATCAAACAAAGGATGAACGCCGTTTTGGTATCCATCGTCAAAATCCGGGTCGATTTCTCCATAATAAATGGTAGCCAGGGCATAACCCCTGTCAAGGATTCGTTCCACAGGCCATCTGGTTTGACTGCACCCTCGGGAAGCTTCTGTAGCCTTGTGATTATATATTTTACAATCTTCATCATTGCGGAGCCAGCTGTCGGTAATGGTGATGTTTTTGTTGGGATGGACCGACTGGTTTCCGTCAAAATTCAATCCCAAAAACACCGGAGCAGGCTTTTTCGGTTTATTCGGAATGAACAGCAGCAGGTCAAAATGGTGTTTCTGATTGTTTTGTTTTACGTGGATGCGGATCTCTTTCAGTGTAGCCAGTCCGTCAAGGGCGCGGGGAATATTCTTTCGTTCTTCGAAAGACAGGTTTTCCGGTTTTCCCGGCATTTTGCCATATACATGGTTTTCGAAAAGCCTCAGGATTTCTTTTCTTCTTTCCTCCCATTCTGAAGGTGTGTTGACCTTGCTGCCATCCGAAAAGGTTAACGGATCGGGCAGTTCATAATCGGGTACTTTGGATTCGTCGTAGTTGGGCTCAAATTCCTGGGCCTGGGATGATGATAAAAGGAAAACAATAGCCAGGAAAGAAATGAATAGGGTCTTTATCTTTTTCATAAATAACCTCCGCATTTAAAATTGGATTTACGTGATCAATTCGTAAAGATACTTAGAATTCATAAGATTAAAAAATCAGTATTAATTTTTTAAAAACATTTAACTCTGATGGATAAGCTGTATAGTAGCTCGGAATCGTTTTGCAGCTATAGTGAACAAAATCGTGCATCGCTTGGAGGAGCGAGATAGGATATTTGAAACTCCTTGTATTACTTCTGGGTTTTAAGATATTTATTGAATGAGCAGTTTATAGGGAATACGTAGCTTTTCGTGTAAGTTTTTAATCATTCTTAGATTCAAATTTCTTTCTCTGTTCATTACTTTTGAAACCATTGTTTTGTCCCCTATGATTCCAATCAGATCTTTTCGTTTCAGTCCGTTTTCTTTAAGATAATAATCAATCACATCTATTGAATCGGCATCCTTAATTTCATAATGTTCTTCCTCATATTTTTCCACAAGCAGGGTCAATAATTCCAATTCATCTCCCTCTTCCGTTCCGAGAACAGCATCCTGAAGCTGTTCTATTCTATTCAGGACTTCTTCATATTCCTGTTCGCTTTTAATAAGCTTTGGTTTGTTTAATATATTCATAATCTCAATTTTTTTGACAATTTTATACTTTGATTAGATTGAATTGGCATCTATTCTGTCATATTCAGCATGCGTACCAATAAATCTAACGTAAGCTATTTTTGCATTAAAGTTAAATTTTAATACCAACCGGTATTTATTCCCGCAAAAGCCTATAACTACCCTTGAATTATTTAAGATACTAACTCTGGGGAAATAATCTTTTACTTCATTTACATTTTCGAAATGTGCACGTTTTAATCCTTTTTTTATTACTGCCAACTGTTTTTCACTCTCAGGATGTTTTCTTATATGTTCGTTAAATCTTTTAAAAGTTATAATATGCATCTGCTGTTTATTTAATACGAACAAAGATAACAAATGTTGTCAAATTGTCAACTTTCCTGTGGATTTTTTTATATCAGTTCCTAGAGTTTTAGATTTGGAGGGGTTGGAGAGACTTATGACTACTAATGTTTTATATAGAGAAAATAAGGTTTTTTAGAAATTCGAATATTGTTTTTATATTTATGTAATTTAGCCATTTCTGATGTCGATAGTTACCGGGCAAGTTTTGCCAAAGAAAGCAAGAATTGACCGGTAAGGTACTAACTTAAAAGCTATGAGGAACGGTGTATTGGTACTTGTTTTGATTTTTTCCTTTTTTGGGGGATATGCCCAAAAAAGGGGTTATTCTCTGTATTGGGCGGATGAGTTTAATGGTAAACAGCTCGACACTTCCAAATGGGAATACCGTAATTTGGGCCCGCGCAGAGATGGAGTCAATGTGAAAGATGCTATTACAATTACCGATGATGGAAAACTTGCCATTACAGCAAGTAAAGTGGGAGATGAATACCATGTAAGTATGATAGGCACCCGGCAGACCTTCCAAACCACTTTTGGATTGTTTGAATGCAGGGTAAAAATGCAGAAGGAAATTGGTCACTGGTCAGCTTTCTGGCTGCAGTCCCCCACAATGGGTGAGGAATATACCGGCAGTCCCCGGAAATATGGTACGGAAATAGATGTTTTTGAATACCTCAGGCGCCAGAAAGATACCACACACCAGCACATTCACTGGGACGGTTATGGGGAGGAACACAAATCGGTTGGTCATTCTTCCCGGGTTTTCGGACTTGGGGAAGGGTATCGTACCATTTCCGTAGAATGGACACCCGACTCCTATACTTTTTATATAGACGGGGTGGAAACCTGGGAAACCGATACTGCTGTTTCACACAGGAGTGAATATATCATCCTGAGCTCGGAAGTGGGTGAATGGGCCGGTGATATCAGCGAGGCCCACTTACCCGATACGGTTTTTTTCGATTATGTGAGGGTGTATAAGCGGGAAAAAGAGGATAAATAATCGTATAATTCTTAACCTTTCTGCATTTAACCTGGATCAGTCATAAACAAACAGAGTGAAGTTTCAGCGTCAGAATTATTAAAGAATAATTCGGGTTCAATCCAATTTTCAATTGTTTTTCAATCAGCATCTGCCAAGGGAACCATCAATACCGCATCTGCCGCTATGATCTTTTTCGAATCACCGGCTATAATTTCTATCAGACTTTCCCTGTCCATTTCGTATTGACCCAGGGGTATCCAGTCACTGGCAAATTCCTGTGCA
>CAYNPZ010000024.1:30202-34167 GCA_964399175.1 uncultured Bacteroidales bacterium
CCTGTCCATTTCGTATTGACCCAGGGGTATCCAGTCACTGGCAAATTCCTGTGCATTTTTTACCACCGTTTTGGTATTGCCGGCGTATTTGATCTTTATTTTCATGTTTGACGTATATTCCCAGTCTTCATCCCACCAGGGATCTCTCGGGCAATACAGATAAAGGTTGTATTTACCCGGCTTTGTCTTACCTGCTGAAAATACCGCCCGTGTCTTTTTCCCTCCTGGATTAACGGCTTTTCTGAAGGAGGTTTTATATGGATTCATTTTTCGAACCGCAGCCATTTGCCACTGTGGCTTTCCAGAAAGATCTTCTGATTCATGTCTATTTCCTCCTGGGTAATGGCATTGATGGCTCGTTTGTAGTTTATATCCTCATGGGTTTTCAGACCTACATATCTCTCATCCCCCGGGTTAAGCAGAAAGTAGTGGTCTGCTTCCGATGCTGCCAGTCTGTAAAGGATTGCTCCTTCACTGGATATGGGTGATTTGTAATCTCCCAGCACATAATCTCTAAGTTTATTTTCAGCCCTTATGTTTCCCGGTTCAAAACATGAATGAGATGCCGGATATCCAACGAGAACAGCCGTTCCTTCTTCGTATTGATGTTTGGTAATAGCGGGTTCACCGCGGTCAGAAAACCTGGCGATCACTTCGGCTTCATTGGGTGTGATGCCTGCAGTAACTCCTTTTACCGGAAAATCACCGATGCTGTTGGGCCGGTTTTTATCGGCTTTCTGGTAATCATGGATGGTGGCTCCGAAAATTCTTTCGAATACCGTACCTTCATCAGTGGGATAGAGTGCAGTATACTGGTCGTACCAGGCACCCGGCATGTCCATCACCAGGCGTCCGCCGTTTTCGACATAATCTTCCAGAATTTCCATCACGTCGTTTTCGAGGGCTAGTGTGGCGGGCATATAAATCACTTTATAGCGTTGCGCCAGGCCCTTTCGGACGTCTGAATCGGTAACGTATTCGAATGGCACATCCCCGTTGATCATTGCCCTGCTAGCGCCGATTCTGGCTTCTATGGGATACATTCGGAAATCATCTTCTCCGTGAACTGAAATGGCAGTCCAGGTGGCTTCGTTGTTCCAGTCGGCAAAAATTCCCACAGCCGGTTCCTTGTAGGCGTTCCATATTTCATCGCGGTATCGGTGAAGGGTTTGACCGATTTTGCCTACTTTTCTTGCCCTTGGGGTTATTTCGTTGTGTCTTCCCAGGAGACTATATTCTCCGGCTTCCCTGCCAGCAGTGCGGTCACTCCAGCACCACAGGCCAAATCCTTTAAATCCTGCAGCGATATGATTAAAGAGAAACTGGGTCATGGTGTGGTCATCTACTTTGAAGCCGTGGCCGCTTCCGCTGAAGTACTGTGGTCCGCCTGTTGATTCCCAGGCTGCGGCCCATCCTCCTTTAAAGATATCGACGGCATATGATGCCTGCATGTAAGTGGGCCGCAGTACTTCGTTGTCTACCCGGCTAAAATGCCAGGAATAATGCATGGAAGGATAAAAGGTTCCGTAGTCGGTCATAATATCCGCAATTCCTTCGAGATCCACATTGTACCATGTTTGGGGGTAGAAAAGGCCAAGCTCTCCACCACCCCGGTAGGGAGCATGGGGGTAAAAATCGGCGAATCGTTCTACATCGCTTCTGATCTTTTCAAGGCCATGATCTGCTTTAAAACGGAATATATCCCTGATGTGCCTGTATTCTTTCGTGCTAAGCTGCTTCCAGTTGTCCTCAAAGTCATCCCATGAAATGAACCCCATCTGACCCTTGCCTCCTATGTTTAATCCTGCATGACCCTGATTGTAGGCGTGATTTAATTTGTCTATGCTTTGGATTTTAGTTTATTATTTATTGCTCATAGAATAAGGGAAGCTTTCTTTGGTATTTGCCCATTGCCTGTTGGGTGAAGAATCCATCTCAAATTGGAGGGTTCCTCCCTCAATAAGTTTTTCATGCCTTATATAGGCCTGATTAAACTCATTACCGTTGAACCGGGCACTTTGTATATATACATTATCCTTTCCATTATTTTGGGCTTTAATGATAAATGGCTCCTCCTGCCCGGTATGGATGGTGATTTCTTCAAAAACCGGACTGCCGATGATATATTCCGGTACGCCCGGGCAAACCGGATAAAAGCCCATCATGGTAAACACAGCCCATGCCGACATCTGCCCGGTATCGTCATTTCCGCTAAGACCTCCCGGTCCGGCTCCGTATTCCTCATTTAGAATTTTTCTTACAACAGCCTGTGTCTTGTATGGCTGACCTGCATAATTGAATAAATAGGGTGTCTGGTGGCTGGGTTCATTCCCATGCCAGTAATGACGCTCTTTAAAGAAGGTGTCCAGACGGGAGATGAATTTTTCTTTTCCCATCAGATTGATTAAACCCTGCTGGTCGTGTGGTACATACCAGGTGTACTGATAGGGTGTACCTTCCGTTATATAAGGGGCCTTTTCCCTCGGGTGAAAAGGAGTGACCCGGGAACCGTCTTCATGCCGTCCCCGTACATAATCGGTGGTGGTGTCGAAAACATTCCTGTAATAATAGGCCCTTTCCCGCAATTTATTGTAGTCTTCCGTGTATCCAAGTTCTTTTGCCACTTCTGACAGCACAAAATCATCATAGGCATATTCAAGCGTCCGGGAAACTTGTTCCCTCTGATGGAACGCGAATTTCACACTATCTTCCAATGGGATATAACCGTATTTCGTGTAGGAATCCAGGGCCCTTCTTCCTTTCCCATCTTTATATGTGTTAAAATCTTCCGGTTGATCGAAGGCATTTTTCTGCATGTAATAGTAGGCTGAATCGATATTGAACCCGTTGATCCCTTTCAGCCATGCATCGGCGATCATGGATATGGCATGATCGCCGATCATCTCTGAGGTATAACTGTTCCAGCTCGGAAAAATGGGCAGCCAGTTTCCCTGTTGTGCTTTTGCGATCAGGGATCGAATCATATCATTGGTTCTATCAGGTGCTATGATGGTATAAAGGGGGTGTAATGCACGATAAGTATCCCATAGGGAAAAGTCGCCGTAATAGGTAAAATTTTCAGCTTTATGTATTTGGTTATCACCGGCAAATCCGGGGTACGATCCGTCAATATCGGTGTATACCCGGGGCAAGATCATGGCATGGTACAATCCGGTATAGAATATGGTTTTATTGTTGTCACTTCCACCTTCCACCTGGATTTTTTCCAGGGCTTCCGTCCATTTTTGGCGGGTTTCCTTCCTTACTGTTTCAAATGATTTATTTCCGATTTCTTTATCCAGGTTTTCGCGGGCATTTTCAATACTGGTGAATGAAGTTGCTGCTTTGGCTATCACCGGTTCGTTTGCTTTACAGGCGATTTTCACGTAGCTGCCTACCTGATTGTTGTCTCCATTGGCACTGGTTTTATCCGGTCTGATATCATTTCCTTCTGAAACGCCGTATGCTTCAAACGGCTTATTGAAACGGATAACGAAATAACCACTGTATCCTGCATATTGGCCCCAGCCCTGATAAATGCGGTGCACCGGGTTGTATCCGACAATTTCATTTTGTTCGGGCAGGATTTCAATGTAACCTTGCCCTTCATCACTGTTGGGTTGTATCCGGAAGTAATTGCTGTCTGAATTGTTATAGGAAAATTTCATGATTCCGCTTCTGGTTGCTCCGGTAAGCTCGGCAGTCAGATCATATTTTTCTATGTTCAAGTTGTAGTAAGCCGGAGTTGTTTCTTCCTGTTCATGGGAAAGAGGTGCACCCATCTTCATGGGATCATTATATAAACTGTCTCCCATTGGCATAAGGGTAAAACTACCGTAATCCTGGGTACATGAGCCGCTCATCCAGTGACTTCCCCGAAAACCGGTAAAAAGGGAGTCTCCGTAATAATATGGAGAGACACATTTTTTCTCTGTGTTGCGGGTTTGAGGCGTCCAGCTCGTCAT
>CAYNPZ010000025.1:0-33901 GCA_964399175.1 uncultured Bacteroidales bacterium
GCCAGCGAACATTCTAGACGAGACTCTTTCAAATCTCTTTGACTTTATGGACAAATACTAAATAATCATTATTATTCCGGTTATCAGACAGAATCATTCAAAAAGGATATGGCGATCCAGGCCAGGTTAGCCATGCCGATTACTAAGGCCTCTTCATCGATGTTGAAGGTGGAAGTATGAAGGGAACTATCAATTTTTTTTGATTTGTTGGCTATACCGAGCCGGTAAAAAACCCCGGGGATCTCCTGTGTATAGTAGGCAAAATCTTCTGCGGTCATCCGGATATCAAGGGTTTCGATACTGCTTTTTCCAAACAGGTTCCCGGAATAATCCATACATTTGTGTGTCATTGCTTCATTGTTTATCAATACCGGATATCCCTGGATGATGCTAACTTCGGCTTTTGTTTCTGATGATGCCACGGTGTTTTCTGCAATCCGGCGGATCAACCGGTGGGCTTCCTTTCTCCACGATTCATTCATGGTTCTGAAGGTCCCCTCCAGGTAAACTTCATCGGGGATCACGTTTGTTGCCCCGTTTCCGATAATTTTTCCAAATGTAAGTACCGTGGGAATAGTAGGAGGGGCTTTTCTGCTGACCACCTGTTGTAAGGACTGGATGAGCTGAGATGCAAGATAAACCGTATCGTCGGTTTTATGGGGGATGGCTCCGTGTCCTCCCTTTCCGCGGATGGTGATATAAATTTCATCCGAAGAGGCCATATATGGGCCGGGTTTGTATCCCACTTTTCCTGCGGGTAGTTCGGGATATACATGCTGACCTACAATCAGGTCAGGTGTTGGATTCTTCAATACCCCCTGTTCAATCATATATTTGGCGCCGCCGGGCAACTTTTCCTCTCCCGGCTGGAAAATAAATTTAACATCCCCCTTGAATTCTGCTTTCAGGTCTCTTAGGATCATCAGGGCTCCGAAAAGAGCGGAAGTATGTGCATCATGCCCGCAGGCATGCATGATGCCCTGGTTTTGCGAGGCATAATTAACTTCATTTTTTTCATGAATGGGCAGGGCATCAATATCGGCCCGGAGGGCTACCACCGGATGATCGGCAGAACCACTTTTTAACATACCGGTTATACCTGTTTCTAGGGGCTTTTCAAATTTGAATCCCTCTTTGGTCAAAAGGCTTTCAAGGTAATCAATGGTGTTGTGTTCATTAAAGGAAAGTTCGGGATGCTGATGAAGGTGCCTCCGGATATCAACAATGGTATCGAAATAATGTTCCGCTTTTTCCAGTATCTGCTTTTTTATATCCATATGCCAGTTTCTCCTGTTCTATTTCCATTTAATTATCACACTAAAAAATTATAACCGCGGTAAATGAAACCCTTTCCTGATGTTATCGTTATAATTTGCAAACAGAAATTCACAGGAATATGTTTATTGTTCGCAAACAGATTTTACCGGGCAAACATAATCAAAAAAATACTAGTTTAAAATAGCCTTGCGTTGCAATACTTGTATGCTTTTTCTGATAATTTTTAATTTAGCGTTTTAAAAAGATAAATCATTCAGATATGAAAAGAATACTGATACTTGGAGGCCTTGTTCTCATGCTGGTTTTTTCCGTTCACGCCCAGCAAAAGGAACCCAAAATTGTTTTTGATAAAACCACCCACAGTTTCGGAAAGATCAAAGAAACCGGTGGCAATGTTACTCATAAATTCACATTCACCAATACCGGGACCAAACCGCTTATCATTAATGAAGTGAAGGCTTCATGTGGATGCACTTCTCCCTCATGGACCCAGGAACCCATTTTACCGGGTAAAAAAGGTTATCTCAGTGCGACATTTGATCCACGACGCCGGCCGGGAAATTTCAATAAAAGCATTCTGGTCAGATCCAATGCCTCAAATAGTACGGTGATCCTAAGAATAAAAGGCGATGTTGTTCCCAAAAAGCGAAGCCTTTCCGACCGGTATCCCAGAGAGATGGGTGAGCTGCGACTCAAGTCGCATCACCTGGCTTTTACAAAAGTAAGACACAACAGCGTAAAGCACGATTCTCTGGGCATAGTCAATGCCTCCGATCAGAAGATGCAAGTATCCTTTTCCGGCGTACCGGATCATATTGAATTACACACAAAACCAAAGGTTATGAATCCCGGTGAGGAAAGCTACATTTATGGCACCTATGATCCCGCCAAAATCAACGACTGGGGTTTCAGAATGGACAGGGTCCGGGTTAAGGTGAACGGTAACAATGTATCCAACAATAGGCTGGTGATCTCGGCAAAGATTATAGAGGATTTTTCTCACCTTTCAGAAGAGGAAAGAGAAAATGCGCCCAATGTGGAATTTGAACAGACCACATTCAATTTTGGAACAGCCGGTCAAAACAGTAAGGTGGAACATGTATTTCATTTTAAAAACACAGGGAAACGCGACCTCAAAATAAGGAAAATACGTGCAACCTGTGGCTGTACCACGGTTAAACCTGATAAAACGGTAATCAGCCCGGGCGAGAGCAGCTCTTTTAAAGCGGTTTTTCATACGGGAAACAGACAGGGTCATCAGCATAAATCAATTTACTTTATCTCCAATGATCCGGATAACAGCAATTTAAGACTTAATATAAAGGGCAAGGTGGAAAGTAACTGATTTTTTTCAGGCTTGGCCTGAAAAAGGATTGATGCATATGGACAATGAAAAAGACAGGAAAAAGACGCCGGAAAGTGCCCTGAACGTGAATAAGGGGGTTAAACAGCCTTCCTCAATCAATAAGGAAGCCGCCAGGCGTTTCAGGAGAAAAAGGGGTCCCAGATATTCATCTGATCAGTATGTAAATGGTATACTGGAAGGGGAGCGGACGATCCTTGGCCAGGCTATAACCCTTATTGAAAGTTCAAGGGAGGAAGATATGCAAATGGCCCGGCAGATCGTAGAAAAATGCCTTCCGCATGCAGGTAATTCAATCAGAATAGGAATTACCGGAGTGCCGGGAGTTGGGAAAAGCACCTTCATTGAGTCGCTGGGGACAAAAATTACCGGCTCGGGAAATAAACTGGCAGTTCTGGCAGTGGATCCAACCAGTGAACGGACAGGCGGCAGCATTCTGGGAGACAAAACGAGAATGGAGAAGCTTGCCGCCGATGAAAATGCCTTCATCCGCCCTTCTCCTTCCGGCGATTCACTGGGCGGTGTGGCGAGAAAAACCAGAGAAACAGTGGTGTTATGTGAAGCGGCAGGTTTCAATACCATATTCATTGAAACGGTGGGCGTGGGCCAGTCAGAGACCTCTGTCCATTCCATGGTTGACTTTTTTCTCCTTCTGATGCTTGCCGGCGCAGGAGATGAATTGCAGGGCATTAAGCGGGGAATCATGGAGATGGCCGATGCAATTGCCATCACCAAGGCCGATGGAAACAATGCTCAGAAAGCAGAAATGGCACGAAAGGAATATGAAAAGGCACTCCATCTTTTTCCCCCGCCTGAATCCGGTTGGGAAACGAGGGTCCTTACCTGCTCCGCACTGTTCAATCAGGGAATTGATAAAGTATGGGAAACCATCCGGGAATTTATTGGATTTACAGAGAATAATGGCTGCTTTATGAAAAATCGCAGAGCGCAGGCCAAATACTGGATGTATGAAACCATCAATCAGATCCTGAAGGATAATTTTTATCAGGCCGATTTTATAAAAAATCAGCTTCCTAAATATGAAAACGACGTTTTGGAAGGCAAAATGACCTCCTTTATGGCAGCAAAACAACTTATAGATAGTTATTATAATAAATAGCCTGCTTTTTAATCCACCGTAAACCATTCTTCTTTTTCTTTTTTTGGGAAGAAAAAACTTATAATTTTGTTATTTTAATTAATTCTAAATAAATCTATGAAAAGGATTCCCGGATTGCTATTTCTTTTATTGCCGGTTATGATCGTTCTGATAAATGGATGTAAAACCGGTAAAGAAGAACATGAGGCAGATAAAATAATTACGGTCAGCATCCTTCCCCAGAAATATTTTGTGGATCAACTGGCCGGGAATCGTTTTGAAGTAAATGTGATGATACCGCCGGGAGCCAGTCCGGTTACTTATGAGCCTTCTCCAAAACAGATCCGGAAGATCGGCAGCTCCATGGCATATTTAAGGATTGGGCATATCATGTTTGAAAAGGTATGGATGGATAAGATCCAATCGGCCAATCCCGATCTTCAGATTTTCGACCAGTCAAAGCATGTTGAACTGATCAGGCATGAAAAGCCCGGCACTCAATCAATGAATCAAAATCATGGTAGGGGCGTAGATCCCCATATATGGTTGTCGCCTGAGTCCGTTAAGGTTCAGGTAAAAAACATCAGGGATATGCTGATTGAGCTGGATTCAGCAAACAGCAAGCAATATCAGAATAATTATCACACCTTGATCAATAGGATCGATTCCCTGGATGCCCGAATCGGTAAGACATTAGAAAATATTGATAACCGGAGCTTCCTGATATTTCATCCTGCTTTGTCATATTTCGCAAGGGCATACCAACTGGAGCAGGTTGCCGTTCAACACGAAGGAAAGGAACCTTCTCTTGCCAGAATACGAAAGCTTATTGATGAGGGAAGGGAAAAAAATATCAGGGCTATACTTATCCAGGAGCAATTCAGTACCGATGAGGCCAAAACGCTGGCTGAGGAACTGAATGCTGAGGTGATTCAGGTTGATCCGCTGGCTTACAACTGGACGGAAAATATGATGACCATAGCCCGGAAAATGCAAAAGGCATTGAAGGGTTCCTAATTAATATTAAAATCATGTGCTATGGCAGAAAAGATACTTGAGCTTAATTCTGTAACTGCCGGATACAATGGAAAGGTTGTGATCCGGGATGTCAATCTGGAAATTTATGAGGATGATTTTATAGGCGTAGTCGGTCCCAATGGCGGAGGAAAAACCACCCTGCTCCGGGTTACATTGGGAACCCTCAGGCCGATGAAAGGAAAAGTGACCTATTATTCTGTTAAGGATAAAGGAAATATTAAGCGGATCGGATATCTCCCCCAGCTCAATATGATTGACAGGAAGTTCCCCATATCAGCCATGGGGGTTGTTCTGTCCGGTCTGATGTCGAAAAACGGTTTATTGAAGAAATACAGCCGCAAGGATAAGCAATTGGCTTCACAGATGATGGACAAGATGGGTATTGCCCATTTGAAAGATAAATCCATTGGTGAGCTTTCCGGTGGACAGATGCAGCGCGTGTTTCTCTGCAGGGCAATCATATCTTCCCCCAAGCTCCTCATACTGGATGAGCCCAATACGTTTGTTGACAATAAGTTTGAAGGTGAGCTTTATCAACACCTTAGAGAGCTCAATAAAACAATGGCCATCATTCTGGTCAGTCATGATATCGGTACCATCACTACTTATGTGAAAACCATAGCGTGCGTGAACCGTGAATTCCATTATCATCGTTCGAATGTGATCACCCAAAAGCAGCTTTCAGCATATAATTGCCCTATACAGCTGATAACCCATGGTGATATGCCACACACCGTGCTGAAAAAACATGATAACCGATGATAGCAGAATTGTTACAATATGATCTTTTTGTCAATGCATTATGGGCTGCAGTCTTTGCCGGTATTACATGCGGAATCATCGGCACATACATCGTTTCCAACCGAATTGTTTTTCTTAGCGGTGGCATTACCCATTCCTCGTTTGGTGGTATTGGCGTAGGGTATTATCTTGGGATCAATCCCATTTTAGGTGCTGCCATTTTCAGTGTTCTTTCGGCCCTGGGTATTGAATTTTTCTCAAAAAAAGGAGAAGTGCGCTATGACTCTATGATCGGCATATGGTGGTCGTTGGGGATGGCCATTGGAATAATCTTTATTTATCTTACACCGGGCTATGCACCAAACCTGATGACCTACCTGTTCGGAAGCATTCTTACTGTATCAACCACAGATTTGATTTTCATGGCCATATTGACAGTCGTGATCATTTTGTTTTTCATATTTTTCTATCACACCATCCTGTTCATTTCATTTGATGAAAGTTATGCCAGGGTATTCGGGCTGCCTGTAAATGCAATGAAAAATTTTCTGATAAGCCTTGTGGCACTGACCATAGTAATTAATATCAAGGTGGTCGGGATCATTCTGTTGATCTCCCTGCTTACCATACCCCAGGCCATTGCAAATCATTTTACCCGAACTTTTGAAAAAATGATTTATTACTCCATTCTGACGGCATTTATTGGTTTGTTTAGTGGTTTGCTGTTCTCCTATTATTTGGATATCCCTTCAGGGGCTTCCATCATCTTTGCCCTTGTGGTATTGTTGGGATTGGTTAAGCTTGCTTTTTATCTAACTTGGACAAGCCAAAACCAAACAGGAGGTTAGCATGTGATTTTATATATTCTGGTTTTGGCTTGTCCAAGTTAGCCAGCAAAATTTATTTAATTATATTTTACTTCATAAACGGTCTAATATTTTCAATTGCTTTCACCTTTAATGAATTATCCAAATAAATAATTCTTAAGTTATGGAAACCTCACTAACTGAATCTATGAATACACCAGGCTATAGCATTATCCAGATGGCTGGATAATGTATTTGGCGATAGACACGAGTTATTTAACCCGTATCTGAAAGAATCTAGTTTCCCTCGCTTCTTCTGTTCCCGGCCTTTTATAGACAAGTTTCAGAATGGTCTTGCCTTGTTTTTCAGCCCGAAAATGCCATTTTTTATTTCCCCCTGCACCCAAACGGGGCTTACCGGAAGGATTTTCCCTGGGTATATATTCTTCACCCTGGAGGGTGATAAGGGAATCGGAAAGTCCCTGAGTTATACTCCAAATGTATCCGGTGGAAGGATTGGTCTTTAGATTAATAACAAACTCCTCCCCTTTGTTTATCTCATATTCCCGGTCAATTTGGATACTTGCACAGTTAAACATCGTTAGTGCAACAATAAAAAGCAGGGGTATGACGGAATGCTTCATGATGAAAAAAAATATGAATTATAATCATCCTGTAAATTTAAAGAAAAAATGCCACCAGGCAAATGCCTGTGGCATGAATCAATCCAATTACCAAAAATGAAGCATTATTAAAGCTTCTTCACTGCCTGCTCAATATTTTCCAGCGCGGTGGTCAATGTTTTGCGCGGGCATCCGAAATTCAGCCGCTGAAAACCGGCACCGTTCTTTCCGAATGTTGAGCCCTCATTCATTCCTACTTTTGCCTGCTCTACCATAAAACGGTTAATCTCTTCATCTTCAACAGGCAGTTCTCTGCAATCCAGCCAGGCCAGGTAGGTACCCTCAGGTTTGATGAGCTGAATCCCGGGAATCTTTTCAACAAATTCACTGATCAGCTTAAGATTTCCGGCCAGATATTCAAGCAATTCATCCAGCCATTGTTCTCCATAATTATAAGCAGCTTCCAGCGCCACATTGCCGAAAATGTTACCATGCCAGAGGTGGATTTTTTCGATCATTTCATCAAATTCTCCCCTTAGCCTTCTGTTGGGAATAATTCCTATCGCAGTGGATAATCCCGCTATATTAAAAGTTTTGCTCGGAGCCAGAAAAGTTATGGTATTTTGTGCAATATCCCCGCTGACAGAAGCCATCGGTGTGTAAACATGATCAGGAAAGACGATATCCGCATGGATCTCGTCTGCAATAATTATCGTATTGTATCGAACGCAAAGCTCTCCCATGGCTTTCAGCTCTTCGCGGGTCCACACCGAACCCCCGGGGTTATGGGGATTGCAAAGGATAAAAAGTTTCACCCCTGATTTCAGCTGCTCCTCAAAATTCTCCATATCGATGTGATATCTGCCGTTGCGAAGCTGAAGCCGGTTTTCCACCAGTGTTCTCTTGTTCTTTCTTATAGCCTGGAAGAACGGAAAATATACTGGAGGCTGTATCATAATCTTGTCGCCCGGTTCAGTAAGTCCCAAAATGGTTAAATTCACTGCCGGAACAATGCCCGGAGTAAAGGCAAGCCACTCAGGCGCTATAGACCAGCCGTATCTTCTATTTGTCCAATTCATTATAGATTGGTAAAATGATTCCGGTCTGATGCTGTAACCATATATTTCGTGCCGCGCTCTTTCCATTATTGCTTGCCTAACAGCGGGTGGCACCCTGAAGTCCATATCTGCCACCCACATGGGAAGCACATCTTCCCTTCCAAACAGCTTCTTCCTCCAGTCATACTTCACGCTGTTCGTATTTGCTCTGGATATGATCTCGTCAAAGTTAAATTGCATAAATTATGGTTTTGGAAATCCAACGGATTGGCTGTACATTACATGTTGATCTTCCTTTAGATTCAGCGTTTGTTTAATCAGTTCCTTGTCAATCCAGCCTCTGAACACTACATTTAAACCTTCGGATGCACAAAATAAATAAACATTCTGACCAATGAAACCGCAGTGCGTTCCTGCAGTAACCATATGTTGTTGTTTACTTCCTTCGGAATATTTTGAAAAATCAGAAACATATACCAGATTCACAGAAGCATTTTTAACAAAATCCTGCTTCCCCATTTTTGCGCGTAGATCTTTATTGGTGATCTCTTTCAGTGCATTTTTCTCAGGTATATATAAAAAAGCACCATCCCTCGTTGCTGCATAGATCTGAATGTCCTGAACATTATGTGATGATGGTGCTGTGCGTTTTCCAGATTCCGAGCGGTTGATTCCAAATGCTGCCCAGAGAAGATTCGAAAACATTTGATCGCTTATCTCTTTATTAGCGAACTCCCTTGATGAATGCCTTTGATTCAGTGCTTTCATCAGCCGCATGCCTCCACTTTTTTTAGGCTCAGGCAGCTTCCTGATTTCCTGGGCTTCAAGATGAAGGAATCCGGAAATAATAAAAAAAAGCAGGGTTACAATGATTGGTTTTCTCATAAAAATTAGGATTTTAAGTTCGACAAAAATTTTTCTTTATTAATAATATATCTTACGTGCCTTCCTTTGCCTATAATCCCCTTTTCATCACTTGCAGAAACTTCATAAACCAGCTTTTTGTCGTCAGTTTCCGTCAGGATGGCCTCACACTGCACGGTTTGACCCACTGCCGTGGGTTTAAGATACCTGATATTGACTTCAGAACCCACCGTATCCTGCCCTTCAGAAAGATAAGGGAGCACCGTTTTCAGTGCTGTTTTTTCCATCAGGGCAATCATTGCAGGGGTAGCAAAAACTTCCAAAGTGCCTGATCCATATTGTACTGCTGTATCTTCAGCAGTCACCTCTTTTTTTTCCGTATGTTTGATGCCTGCTTCCAGTTCTTTTTTCATAACGGACTTGGGATTGATTGGATTGAAAAGGATTATCGTATTATTCCTGTAAAAGTTTATCGGCCATGGCCTCGGCGAGCGTTTCACAGGCTTTAAATGCGTCCTCATCCGGAACTCCCTTTACATCAACCGGCTCAGCCACCATCTCCCAATCGATGTTTTCGGCAAACTTGTTGAGCGTCTTCACTCCCCCGCCTTTCCAGCTATAGGAACCAAACAATCCAAGATAATGATTTTTCGGAGAGATATGCTCCATAGTCCTGGTAAAATGCTCCATGGGAGGCATCATACCTGCATTGTAAGCAGCACTGCCGAGGATAACCCCCTTATACCTCCATACATCATTAATTAAATACGAAAGATGGGTTTTGGAGGCATCCCGTACGCGGATGTTCTTAATGCCCCTTTCAGCAATCTTGCGGGCAGTATAATCGGCCATCTTTTCCGTGTTTCCATACATAGAACCAAAAATAATTACAACCCCGGTCTCCGTTTCAAATTTGCTCCATCGGTCGTAAAGAGAAAGCACCTTATCCGGATTGTTACGCCAAACAGGTCCATGGGTGGAAGCTACTACCTGAATATCCAGTTCTCCAAGCTTTTTGAAAGCTTTCTGGACCATGTTGCTGTATTTTCCCACAATATTGGAAAAATAGCGCCTCATCTCGTCCTCATAGAAGTTGAAATTGATTTCCTCATCAAAGATGCCTCCGTCAAGAGAACCAAAACTGCCAAAGGCGTCTCCGGAGAATAGGATCTTATCGGTTTGGTCATATGTCATCATGGTTTCAGGCCAATGTACCCATGGTGTAGAGAAAAATTTCAGCTTGTGTTGTCCCAGGTCGAGCTCATCACCGTTTTTGACCTCATACAAATTGTCCTTGTAGCCGTAATAGGCTTCCACGATTTTAAATGTTTTGACATTGCCCACGATCTTAACACTGGGATACTTCTCCACAAGGGCACGTATGGCTCCTGAATGGTCAGGTTCCATATGATTTACTATAAGATAGTCCACTGAACGGTCTCCTCCAATGATGCTCCGGATTTTGTCAAGATATTCCTCTGTTGAGCTGTAATTGACCGTATCAATCAATGCTACCTTTTCATCGTCAATCAGATAAGAATTATAGGATATTCCATTTTCCAGGGGCCAAAGATTCTCAAAAAGATGGGTTTTCCGGTCATTGACTCCTATCCAATGTACATTTTCCTTTACTTTCACCGTATAATGCATATTATTAATTTTTTATGGTTTATATATCCTACAAAAATAAACAAATAAGAAGGAAAGATTAATAAGCGGTTTCAATATAAATCTCATTTTATTTATTTTTGGCCCCGATAAATCTTAATTTACCGGATATAACAATGGAATACCCTTCAAACAGCAATTCCTGGTACTATCCCAGAATCCCGCAAGGTTTTGGTATTGTTTTGATATTTATTTTATTATCAATGATTACAGGAATGTTGATATCGCTTGGCGGTTTTGCCAGGAATGAAGTGGTTCTTGATATTGTTGAATTATTAGGGTATTTGCTTGCTGCAGGAGGTACTTTGTTGGTTATAACCGTTCTAAAAACAAGGTTTTATGCAAACCGCCCGG
The DNA here is from genome assembly GCA_964399175.1 of uncultured Bacteroidales bacterium. Lineage (GTDB taxonomy): Bacteria > Bacteroidota > Bacteroidia > Bacteroidales > UBA12077 > JAGXLC01. The sequence goes on from CAYNPZ010000025.1 coordinate 10,893, forward strand.
CTTTCATAAATTACAGGGTTACCCCCGCAGACTACATCATCATATTGATATTGACCGTTTTGGTGATTATCGTGATCGACCCGATTACAAATCTTTTTCCTGTTCCGGAACGATTAAGGGATTTATTTGAAAGCATGTTCAGCAAAACCGTGCCTGCTTTTATAACAGCAGTTATCGCAGCACCTGTGCTTGAGGAGTTGATATTCAGAGGCATTGTCCAGGAAGGGTTTTTACGTAATTATTCACCGGTGAAAGCCATCATCTGGACGAATCTGCTATTTGGCCTGGCCCATTTGAATCCCTGGCAGTTTGTGGGGGCATTCCTAATGGGTATTTTTATAAGCTGGGTTTACTATAAGACGAGGAATCTGGCGCTTCCTATTTTTATTCATCTGGTAAACAACCTATCAAGCTACATGTTTTTATATTTTACGGATAAACCCGTAATGGAAGCCAGTCTGAAGGATGTATTTGCAGGCACTTCCGAATATTACACCCTGATCATCACCTGTGTGTTTCTGCTTGGCCTTTTTTTCCTTTTTTCCGGCCGCATCTTCCCGATCAGACCCTTGACCGGTAAAGAAAGTAGTGGCTAAACAGATCAGTGCTGATCTGTTCCTGCAAAAAATCTCATAAACTGCATCCTGTAGTAAGCTGCAGGATTTTCTGTTTTGCGGGTACTCAGTAATCCCCTGAATTCATCCAGGTTTTTATATCCCTTTTCATCCATCCAGGTTTCAATCTCGCTGAGCATGGTTCGTATATAAGATGTACCATTTATATAGACTGTGGATGCTACCTGGATCACATTGGCACCTGCAAGCATTAGTTTTATGGCGCCGCTTCCGTTATGAATGCCTGTGGAAGCAGCTAGATCGCATTCCACCCGGTCAGCCATGATGCCGATCCATCTCAGAGGCATGGATATTTCTGAGGGTTTGCTCAATACATTGCTTGATACAAGCTCCATCTTATTGATGTCAATATCCGGGCTATAAAACCGATTAAAAAGCACCAATCCGTCGATACCTGAGTATGAAAGTTCCTGAATCATAGATCCCAGGTTGTTGGAGTAATAACTGATCTTAAGGGAGATGGGTATTTTGACAAATTTTTTCACTTCTTCAATGATCTGAAAATGTTCCTTTTCTCTTTCATTGCAGGTTTTACCAAAATCCGAAGGCATCAGGAAAACATTCAGCTCCAGGGCATCGGCTCCTGCATCCTGAAGATACTGTGCATAGAACGGCCATTTTTCAGAAGTAACGCAATTGATAGAGGGAATGATGGGAATTGAAACAGATTTTTTGGCTTCTGTAATCATGCTTAAATAACGGGTTAAAGCATCATCTGAGGCAAAATTTTCATAAAATTCCAGGGTTTCGGGGTATAAAAATGACTCCTTAGCCATGGCTTCCTGATCTCGCTCAAGTTGTACCCGTATCTCTTCCTCAAAGATGGATTTCAGGACTACTGCTCCGGCCCCGTTTTTCTCAAATTCCTTAATGTTTTCTACGGAATTGGTCAGTCCCGAACTGCCCGCAATAATGGGGCTTTTTAGTTTAAAACCAAGATATCTTGACTGAAGATCCGCCATAAGAAAAAGGTTTTTGGTTTATCGGAATGGTAAATGTAAGGATTATTTTTTGAAATACATATATATCTTAGCAGGAATGAATAATTTCAAGGATTAAAGGAAATAATTATGAGCAGATCAGTGAGTTATGTATTTTTAGGAATTATATTTACCCTTTTTGTGGGATGGGCTGAAAATCAGCAAGGCAGGTAAAAGATCATAAGTAAATAAAATCATATGATAACATCCTGTTTGGTTTTGGCTTGGCCAAGTTAGGGGATCATCCGGTTTAAAACTCTTTCAGGTTAATCTCAAGTCCCGATTCGATCTCAAAATCTTCCACCTCATGCACCATATCAGGATCTTCATTGTCGTAGAACCAGTTGACCTCTACCTCTCCTCCTTCATCCTGGTACTTTTTGAGTATCTCGAAAATGTCGAGCAAACATTTGGTGGCGCTGGTATTAAAGTAAACCAGCTTAATATTCATGGTAATTTTATTCCCGATGGTCTTAATGTATTCCTCAATCCAGTTCATCAAGGGTAAGTAAAATGTATAGGTAGATTCCATATAGGATTCACCAATGATCTCGCATACTCCTGTTTCAGCATTGAATTTAACTTCAGGTTTGTCAGGGTTTTCAAGCGATCGCTGAATGTGGATGTTTTGCATAGGAATGAATCTTTGTTGTTATTGTTTCAAATATATTAATAAAATATTAGTTACAGCTTAAACTTATTGATCTTTTTTCCGTACAAATTCATTTGAAAAACATAAACATTTACGTAAAATGAGTTTTTTGGTTATATTTGAACAAGTCAAATCTAAAATAATTCTGATTAACAGTATGAAAACCCTTTCGATTTTGTTGCTAATGGCTTTTCTACCCTTTAGTGAATTGATTGCACAATTACCTCAGGCACTGGAAAATAACACCATCATCAAACGTGATATCAAAGCCCAGACACAAATCAATTTTAAATTTAAAAACGGTGAACCCGCTGATGAGGGTTACAAAAATTCTTTCAAAGAATTTGACCGCAATGGCAATGTCATTAAGGAGGAATATTACCGACGAGGTGACATCAATCAGGAACTCAGCTATAAATATAATCAAAATCAGGATAAAACGGAATACGTAAATTACAGTGTTGAGGAGGATGAGGTTCGCTTCAAGCAAACCATCGACTATAACAGCCAGGGGAAAAAAGTCAGGGAGCGGCGCTTCAACGGAAGTGAGCATCGCGTTATCGATTATAAGTATAACAGTGCTGGAAAGCTCTCCAATATAATCAAAAAGGATCGGAAGGGCAATCTCGTTCAGAAAAGGGTGTTTTCTTACGAGGGGAATACGGCAAAAATCAGGGTGTTAAACAATAAAGACCAGCTCATATCCCGCATTGTTAATAAATACGATGATAACGGAAATCTTATCGAGAATCTTGAATATAATCCCAACGGAAAAAGAACCAAGAAGATCACCTATAAATTTAACGACAACAACAAAAAAATAGAAGAAATCAAATATCAAAAGGGAAATTTCATTTACCGCAAGGAATTTGCGTACAATAACAACAACCAACTAGTAGAAATACAAAAAGAACAGCCAAAAGACAAAATTCACATTTCCAAAATATTTGAATATAACAGCGAAGGAAACCTGTCAAAGGAAATGTGGTATGATTCAATGGCGGAGGAGTATTCTCACAAAAAATATTCCTACAATAACCGGGGCATAGTAAAAAAGGCCGAGGTATATTATGCATTGTATAATTCCCGGATGCTTTACCGGTATAATTACGAGTTCTACTAAGCCTTCAGCGCTTCGGCTATATCGGAAGCTTGTTTAATCCGGTCGGCCATCCCAATGCCACCTTTCAGATTGCCGGCAATAATAAGACCGTTGTATTGATTTTCAAGCTTTGCTATGGTTTCAAACCGCTTACCGCTTGCCTTTCCATACTGGGGTATGGCATGTTGATACCGGTTAAATCTCAATATATCAGGCTGAAATTCATTCAAGCCAAACATATTTTTCATCTCTTTTTCCAGGAGGCCAGTCAGTTCCTGGTCGGTTTTGTCATACATTTCTTCTCTTCTTACTCCACCCATATAAATAGCAAACAATTGTCCATCATCCGGTGCCCTTTCCGGAATAAAGGATGACATAAACAATGCTCCCAATATATCCCGGTTTTCAATATGGGGTACCAGCCCTCCGAATCCATCCAGCTGCGGACCTTTCCAATTCCTGAAACCTACCGTTGCCTGAATAACTTTTGCATACTTCAGATTGGCAATATGGTTGATATCATTTTCATCTAAAAACGGGAATATTGAAGGAATTTCATAAGCTCCAACTGTGGAGACAACACGGTTTGCTCTCAACTTTATGTTTTCTCCCTGATAGTGGAAATTCACATCAAATCCTTCTTTTTCCGGTTGCACCTGAATTTTTTCCGCACCGAAAAGGAAATTGTCCTCGCCTGCCGACTGATAAAGGCCTTTTATCAGTTGTTCCAGGCCCCCATGTATTGAAAAGACATCTTTGGTGGCCTTTTGCTCCATCTCATTTTTCTTTTCAAACTTCTTTTTAACAGCCCCACCTATGAAGCTGCCATAATCCTGCTCCAGGTTATACAATTTGGGAAGTGCGTATTTGGGGACGATCAGGGAAGGATCTCCGGCATAAACACCCAGAATAAAAGGATCTACTGCATAATTCAGGAAGGATTCACCCATCCTCCTTCTGACCATCCTGTCAAGCGTCTCCTGGGGATCTTTACCGGGTTTCCTGAAAGGTTCCCCAAGAATTCTGAATTTGTCTTTCCTGCTGAACAAGGATGTTTTAATGCCCTCTTTCAGTCCTGAGGGAAGTTTTTCCCAACGGTCGCCTTTCCATATGTATCTTTTTTTAACAGCATCATCCGGAATAAAAGGGGTGCAATAATCCTGCAGCTCATCAAACAAATCAGCAACCTCACCATATTTGACCACGCCTGTATTGGGTCCCTCCTCATAAATAAAATCGTCTTCGCGCTGTGTTGCAATCACTCCTCCGGGCTTTTCCTCCTTTTCCAAAACCAGGACTGAATGCCCTGAATCCCTTAATTTATGTGCCAGTGTCAGACCTGTGAGGCCTGCGCCAAGAATAATGATATCGTATTGTTCCTTCATGGTTAAATCTTTTGATCTTAAATGGTTTTTGAATATCTGTTTTTCTGGGTTGACTTCATCAGGGGATCAAAAGCCATGGCAATATTTCTGATCAAAAAGAATCCCCTCGCGGTGACTTTAACTTCCTGATCATCATATTCAAGCAAATCATCAGCAGCAAACTCATCCAAATTTTTGGGATTGTATTCAAGTACTTGTTTTAACTCCTGAGAAGTTGTATCGAATTCCCATGCGATGGTATCAAAATGAAGATAATGGTTACACATGATTTCATTAAGCACCTTTCTTCTGATCCTTTCTTCCCTGTTCAGCTTGTAACCTCTGAAAACGGGCAGGCGGTTATTTTCCAAACTTTGATTATAATCTTCCAGCACCCTGGTATTTTGACTATAGCCGCCGGAAAGCTGACTAATACCTGTAGCACCAAAGGCATAAACCTGGCCGGTTTTTTCTTTGGTACAATAACCCTGAAAGTTTCTGTGCAAGGTCTTGTTTTTCAGAGCCAGGCTCAGCTCATCGCCAGGTTTGGCATAATGGTCCATACCAATGGCTTCATAACCGTTTTCCGTCAACAGCTGAAAAGAAGATTCAAGCATTGTCAGCTTGGTGTCAGCCTGGGGAAGATTGTAATTTTCAAGTTTTTTCTGGTGCTCCTTAAACCAGGGAACATGGGCATAAGAAAAGGTAACAATTCTTTCCGGGCTGATTTCAATAGCTCTTTTAATGCTTTCAATATGATCTTCAACTGTCTGTGACGGTAACCCATAGACGAAATCAAAATTTACACCTTCGAAACCTGCTTTTTTAGCTGTCCGGTAAATGTCTTTGACTGGATATCGGGCAGATCTTCGATTTAGTCTTTTCAAAAGGTCGGTGTTAAAATCTTGTATGCCCAGGCTCATCCTGTTAAAACCTATGCTGGCAAGCCTTACCACATGATCAAGTTCCAGATAAGCGGGGCTGCACTCCATGGCAATTTCCGGATTGGAAGAAAGCGTGAACTTCTCATAGATCAGGCTCATGATCTCTTCCACATAATCCAGGTTCAGGGAATTGGGAGTGCCTCCTCCCCAGTGGATCTGAGTAACAGGCCTGGATTTATCCAGATTTTCAGCAACCAGTTCGATTTCCCTTTTCACATTGCTTATGTATCGTTCGACCTCCTTCCTTGTGGGCATTACGTTGGTGTTGCATCCACAGAAGAAACAGATCTGCGGACAAAAAGGAATGTGTATGTAAAGGGAAACGGCAGAAGGCCATTCGTTGTTCGAATCCCTGACCATCTGAATATAGTCGGCTTTTGTGAATTCTTCCGTGAAGTAGTTGGCCGGGGGATAACTTGTATAACGAGGCCCCGGTTTGTTGTACTTTCTAATTAGTTCTTTATCTATCTGCATAATGTCGTTTCTTCTTTTTTAATCTCCTCGGATATCACATAATCAGGTTTTCGCGTCAGTTCCGGGTCAAAATACAGCCTGCCGATGCTTAGGGTAACAATGAGTCCTACCAGTGCTTCCGTCAGGAAAAGTCCCGAATAACCAATCCAGTCTCCTATTCTTCCGCTGATGACCACCACCAGGAGACTGCTCAGGTGCGTCAACACAATCTGGAGCGTGTAGTCGGTGCCCTCTTTTCCTTTCCTCACGGTATTCATTGAAATGGTGAATATGGCTACCGACGACATGCCATAAGCACTCCATATTAGTGCTATTCCAATATAAATCAAAATGATATGGGTGTTTCCAAAAGCCACGAAAGTCATAAAAGCGGCGGCCAGACATCCATAAAGGGCAAAAAGGCGCAGACCGTTCAGGTTACCTACACGCCGTAAAATATAACCGCCCAGAAAAGCACTGCCCGCACCGAAAGCGGTACCGAAAATACCGGTCATAAAAGCAATCTCTTTTACCGTATAACCCAGATCCACCAGGTAAGGTTTAAGCATCGCCAAAATGCCAATAATACCGGCATAAAATATCACCAGGAGTATCACCCGCCTTCCAATCCTTTCTTGACGAAAGAATCCCAATATATTGGAAAAGGCTATCCGGTTTCTTTTCAAATGGATTTCCTGCTGTTTTTTGGGTTCCCGGTATCTGGAAACCGGTATAAGAGCAATCAATACAATACCGCTGAGCACTAACATTAAATATTGCCAGCCGATGAGGGTGTAAAGAAAAAGCAAAACCCCACTGCCGAATAATGTTCCCAGAAAGTTGCCTGAGGATTGCATGCTGTTTCCCAGCCCACGCTCCGTTTTTTTCAGTATTCTAACAGCCAGGGCATCTGAACCGATGTCCTGGATGGATGATAATACAAATGCGATGATCATCAAGACAATGATGGTAGTAAAGTTGGTCTGGAGACTAAAAAAACCAATGGCTACGATCACTACGGCATAAAACACCTCCGATCCGATGATCCACCTGCGGTAATGCATGTTGTCCCTTGCATTGTGATCGACAATGGGTCCCCAAAGAAATTTTACGATCCAGGGAATTTTAATAAGCTGTATCAGACCGATGGAAGATAATGAGTAATCCTCCATCCGCATGATCACCGGTAATACGGTGGAGAAGAAACTCATCGGAATGGATTGAGCAAGATAAAGGCTCAGCAGTATGCCGTACTTCTGGGTGGACTTCATTCTAACGGAAATTTAACAGGTTTGGAATGTTAAGATTACTGGAAATTGTCAGGCCAAACCGCAATGGTGCATTTTTCTGGGAATAGGTATTGTTAAACGCCTGGAACATAAATACATTGTAATCCGTGTTCAGAGCGTTTTTCGCCCAGATGGAACAGTTGATCCGGTCGAATACCCCGGTTATTCTCATATTCAATAATCCGTAAAAGTTTTCTTTCATGGTGTTTTCATCGTCCCAGTAATGTTTGCCAATTCCATTATATGAGGCATGAAATCTCAGCTCATCCAGGATGCCTTTGGAAACCACCCAACGGTAGTTGCTTCCCACAGTGAATGTATAACGGGGTATGTAGGGGATGAAATTGCCCCTGTAATCAATGTTGTCGGCCGGATCTTTCAGATATTTTTCGTATTTGGCATGAGTATAACCAATTGTAAAATAGTTGGACCAGTTTTTCATGGTCCTGTGGTTGATTTCCAGCTCCAGTCCCCTGCTGTTTGCCTCAGCAGCATTTTTTAACAAGGGACCGTGACTTAGGGTATCAATCTGATACACTTGTTTGTCTTTTACATCAATATTATAAAGGGCAAAACTGGTAGTTATCCGGTTGGAAGTCCACTTCAATCCGCTTTCGTAATTCAGGCTATACTCAGGCCGGTATGTCTGGTCCTGTTTTCTCTCAAAGGTAGAGTTAAAGCCTCCGCTTTTATACCCCTTGCTATAAGTAAAATATTGTACCAGGTTATCAGTCCATGAATAGTGAAAGCTTATTTTAGGGAGAATCTCAGGGAAAGACTTATCATGTACAAAATCGCCCTGTACCCGCTCATTGTCGTTCATGTTGAGGAGATAAAGATAATCCAGTTCGTTGTATTCATAATCATATCGAAGGCCTGCTGTGGCTTTCAAATTATCAATCAGGAAATCTTTATAGCTCATCTGTCCAAAAATAGCAAATCCTCCTGTGGTCTTGTCATAATTTTTAATCTTATGCATTTTGGCAGGTAGATTAAATACCGGTATGGCATCCTCCCCGTAAAATACATCTACCTGCTTGTCTCTTAACTGATAAAAACCGAAAAGACCTGTAACGAACTCAAATCGTTTTTTTTGAGGACTTGTAAAATTAATCTCCTGAGTGAGCATATGGTGCCGACGTTCTTGTGTAACATAAACAAGCTGAGCAGGAGTAAAGTCCTGGTCAATATCCTGAAAATCGTCAAGCATCTGATAGGATGTTACTGAATTCAAAGTATAATCATTAATATCATATTCTGCTTTCAAACCTGTGCTCAGGATATCTCTTCGGTAATAGCTGTTGTGATTGTAGTTGACAGTTTTCTTTTCCCCATTCTCAGGAACCCTGGCATATGGATACCCGTTGTTCCTGGTATCTTTGGCATCCAGAATCAATTGATAAGTGGCATTTTCCGTGGGTGTATACTTGAGTTTCACCCTTCCGGAAAGATCTTCTTTTCCGCCAATGGTGTTTCGCTCATAATGATTGGTATAGTAACCATTGTGATTCATATAGTTTCCCGAAAAGGAAGCCAGCAGTTTATCGTTCAGCGGAAGATTCTGCCTTAGATGGTAAGTCTTTCTGTCATGGTTTCCAAAACCTACCGAAAAATTGGTGGTTGCCCGGTTTTTAATATTCTCGGTGTAGATCTTTATTATGCCTCCAAGACTATTGCGTCCATATAAAGTGCCCTGAGGACCCCTCAACACTTCAATGCTTTCAATATCAAAGAGGTTGAAATCAAAAGCTGCCTTTTCAAAATAGGGAATGTCATCCACGTAAAGACCCACTGCAGGTTCATTAATCCTGGAACCAATGCCCCTGATGTAAATGGGTGAGGTTAAACTTGAGCCATAATCCGGCATATGTATACTTGGTGAAGCAAACGTCAAATCGTTCAGGGTTTCAATTTGTTTATCCTTAACCTTCACGGATGACAAGGTGGATACCGAAGCGGCTACTTCTGATAAGCGCTCGCTTTTCTTGTTGGCGGTAACCAACACATCGTTGATATAATACTCATCAACAAGCAGGGTATCAGGCAATTGACTCTCTTTATCCTGACCCCATAAAGTATTGCTCATTAAAAGCAAACCTATATATAGTAAGCCTAATCTTAGCAATGTATTCATAACACTTGTGTTTTAAAGTTAATAATCAATTTATTAACTTAAGGCGAAATTATTATCTTTCGATTAAAAAATTTGATCTGAAAAAAATAACGTAAAATGGGTGTAAAGTGTTATAGGATCGGTGGTCCTCTAAGGCTGTAGGAATTGTTCAGCTCTGGTTTTATGATAAAAGGTATCTTTGAAGGCGGATAAAGCCTTTTTCCAACCTCTGCCTCTTCAAAGGCCTTGCTAAATAGACGGAAGGTGTTGATTTTCCCGGGATCTTCCTTTTTGTCCCTTTTTCTATCCGATGAAAAGAAATAAGCATTGGTAGCATCCTTTTTATGCTGCTTTTGAATAGTGGCAAAACCGGTCTTTGCATCCCGGCTGTTATTGGAAAATACAACCTGGTTAAGCAAGAGGGTTCCGAATATCCCGAAAAGAAGGATATAAGGCAGCAATGAGGTTATGATGCCTGTATAAAACATGTATAATTATAATAATTTACAGCTTTCAAATATATAAATAGTTAAAGAGATCCGGCCAGAAGCCCGGAAATTTATAATTTATCTAAATAATGGATCTGTTCAGTTAAAACTGCCGTCCAATCAACAATTCTATTTAAGCCAGGCACACGTTACTTCTTTCTCTTGGGATTTTTAGGAAACCAACCTTTTTCTACCCTTTTCTCCTGCTCTATGATCTCTCCGATACCCCACAAAAAGGTAAATCCCAGAATGCTTAATATTGAAGATAGAATAAATCCTTCACTGATTAAAGAAAGCAGAATGGATACGATACCGATGACCAGAAAACCGATCCAGAATTTTTTGGTGAAGTAATATTCGGCTTTAATTGTTAGATATCTACCCAGAGCAATACTCAGGAACGCGCCTGCTCCAACAAGAATGCCAGTGATATTCAATGCCTCGAATTCCAATTTTAATCTTTTTATTAGTTATACGTTCTGTTTGGATTTTTCTTTGCCTGGCCATTCAAAACCCGCTGATGCTGTTTGAAAAGCTCCAGTGTGCTCCAGAAAAGAGCAAATCCCAGAACTCCAAAAATTACAGAAACAAATTTGTTTCCAAAGAATAAGGAGATAACGGCAAATGCCACGCCTGAAAACAAAAACAAGGGCCAGGCCTTTTTACCAAAGCGATATTCCACTTTGATGACCACAGGATGAAAAACTCCAATAATGATGAAGGCCAGAAGCCCGATTGCGAAACCTTCAAGATTAAGATCCGCCCAGTTTAACATATCTCTTTCAAATTGATTTATTTACCTTAATTCTTTAAATGCCTGCTCCAGATTATCCGATAATCTTTGAAAAACTTCTTCCTGTGAACCCATTCCCTCAATTTCATAGATGATGTTTCTTCTCTTGTAAAAATCCAGAACGGGTCTTGTATGTCTATCAAATTGTTCTATTCTTCGGATAATGGTATTAATATTCTGGTCGTAGGGTCTTTTTTTCTCAGTTTTACCCCTTGCTGTTAGCCTTTTTACCGATTCCAGCGTGGGTATATCAAGGTTCAGGACACAGGAAACAGATGAATTCATCTTTCTAAGCAAACCATCCAAAATGTAAGCCTGAATCACAGTCTTTGGAAATCCTTTAAATAAGAACCCTCTTGCATTAGGATTGGTTTTAATCTGCTCCTCTATTACATTAATGGCAAATTCATCGGGTACAATATCCCCTCTTTCAATATAGGACTTTGCTTTCTGTCCCAATTCGGTTCCTTTGTTCATCTCTTCATATACCCGTGATCCCATGGAGATATAGGTGAGATTATACTTCTCGGCAAGTTCTCTGCCATGAGTTTCCTTGCCCGAACCGGGAGGACCGTAAAGCACCACATTCATCCATTCCTGTGTAAGTTTTTCCTCGATGGTATTAACGATTCTTTCAAAGACCTCATCAATAGAACCTACACCGTCTATTTCAAAATAAATGCCCTTTTCTTTGTAAAAATTAGCAACAGGAATGGTTTTCGATTTATATTCTTCAAAGCGATTCTTTATGACTTCTTCGGTGTCATCACTTCTGTTTTCCTTTTTGGCCCTTTCCAGCATTCTTCTCATAAGTTCATCTTCAGGAACCTCCAGGCTGATCATGCACGAAAGGGATGTGTTCAACTTAAGAAGCAATCCTTCCAGAATATAGGCCTGGATATATGTTCTGGGAAACCCGTCGAACAGAAATCCATCCGCCTCGGTATTTTCCTGCATCTTTTTTTCAATAAGCTGAACGATGAGATCGTCCGATACCAATTCTCCTTTTTTGATTACATTTTTTACCTTTTTACCCAAATCTGTTCCCTGTGACATTTCTTCTCTCAGGATGTCACCCGTCGCAAGATGGGCAAGGTTGTACCTATCCATCAGCTTTTTTGCCTGAGTTCCCTTACCTGCGCCTGGTGGACCGAATAATGCAATGTTAAACATAGATGATTGTCTTTTTTTATTTTGATTATATGGTTATCTGTTTCTGTCCCCGTAGCATAAAAAGAAAAGAGCTATCAGCGCCATAAACAGGTTGACTGAGAAGTTGATGGTAAACCAACTTCCGGTGAATGTAAATATTTCATATAAACTTAAAAGAAAAAGTATTAATGCGGATAAAACAGTTAGGGTATGTCTTCTGGCAAAAACGCCAAATACAAGTAAAATTCCGAAAATGCTGAAAAGTGATGAGAGGTAGAATTGAAGCTCTTCAAAATTAAAATCCAATACATGATGAAAATACCTAACGTAAATAAAAAAAGCAACACCTGCCCGTAAAAGGAAGGTGCTCAATGGTAATAGAAAACGCGCTGGTTTCATAGGTTGCTTTTCAATTTTGCGTAAAGATTGCAAAAAAATTGCTAAATACAAACAACATTCCCCAAAAACCCTGAGAAAAGAAAAAATGTGATTAACTTTGAGAACAGGCAGATGGTATATATCCTAAAAAACATTTCATTGGAAAAACAACCAAGATCAATTTTATTGAATAAATCCGGGAAAGTTAAAGCCAGCTCTGTTTACAAATGTGAATTATTTGATTTCCCCACTCCTGGATTATATTGGTACACGATTAATTGAAATGTATTAATAATTAAATCTTCATACATAAATTTTTCCTTTTGAAAGGTTTTATACTTGCTCCCGAAATCTAATATAGGTATGTGCTTCATCACTAAGCATTATTTATTTGAAATATGAGCACTTTTAACTTTCTTTGATCAGATTTATCTCTATACAGGCAAATAATTCCAAAGAAAATTATATTGTTTACACATGTAACAAAATAAACATAAATCTGGAAATTTTGATGCTAGATACATATGTGAACAAGCAATCTCTGATGTAAGCTTTTGTCAAAACGAAAAAGAAATGCATCTCACAATATTCTCTAAATAATGATTTCGTTCGTATAATCAGTGTTTTAAAACAATTTTTTAAATAAAAACTTCAAATTTTAAGTCTCCTCCCGGGGATTCCACATTGTCAAATCAGCTATATCCGGGTTTTAATTGAATTTTTATCAGAGGCTTATAAAAAAGACTTTATGTGAAATTTGAAGTGATTTTGCAGTTATATGTTGCTAAAAGATACAGAGGATTAGTTTATAGTAGAATTATCTGTATCATGAGGTCTGGCAGAAACACTCCAGGTTAATGATCAGTTCTTTAATAAATCTTAAAGGTTGATCTTGCAATCTCCAGGTTTTATACGTTACATTTGTGAATTTAACTATTTTCACATTTGTGTTACAATTTCAAAATTATATTAATTACATTTGTAACAAAAACTATTATGAAAGAGCGTCTCCTGGAATTCCTCAATACCCATAATATGACTTCCACCCGGCTGGCAGATACCATTGGGGTACAGAGATCAAGCATCTCGCATATCCTGTCAGGCAGAAACAATCCCAGTTACGATTTCATTCATAAGTTTCTTGAGCATTACCGGGATATCAATCCAAAATGGCTGATACTCGGGGAAGGAACGATGTATTCTAAAGACAAACAGACTTCCATGGCATTTGAACAGTCCAGGGAAAAATCAACTTCACGAGGATCCGATATCCAAAAAGAAGAAAAGGGAGATGCCGGAATAGAAAATTCTCAGGAAGATGAGCCTGTTTCTACGGAACAATATCATATTAAAAAAATTGTCATATTTTATTCAAACAACCGTTTCGAAGAATATACACCCAAAGAAGGAAAATGACATATCTTGTATATCTTTGCGTAAAAAATGTACCGAAAAATACTACGTCCACTCCTATTCACCCTAAAGCCTGAAACCGTTCATCACTTAATTATTCGGCTGCTTAAGATATTTTTCGGCATACCCTTTATAGCCCGGTTTGCTTCCTACATTTATGATGTAAAGGATGCACAGCTGAAACGTGAATTTCTGGGACTGACCTTTAAAAATCCTGTGGGCCTGGCTGCCGGATTCGATAAAAATGCCGAAGCATTCAAGGAATTCAGCCATTTTGGTTTTTCTTTCATTGAAATTGGAACGGTAACTCCGCTTCCCCAACCGGGTAATCCAAAGCCCCGTTCATTCCGGCTTACCAGTGACAAGGCGCTGATCAACCGGATGGGCTTCAACAATCAGGGAGTGGATGAAGCGGTAAAACGCCTCAAAAGGAGAAATTCCCATATTGTAGTGGGAGGCAACATCGGAAAAAACACAGAAACACCCAATGATAAGGCCCTGGATGACTATCTTGCAGCATTCCATAAAATTTATGACCATGTGGATTATGTGGTGATCAATCTGAGCTGCCCGAACATCAGAAATCTAAATGAGCTTCAGGACAAGGATCATACCATCCGTATACTGGATCGACTGACCGCACTGAGGAAAGAAAAGTCACGGAGAAAACCGGTTTTACTGAAAATTTCCCCTGATCTGACCACCGAACAACTGGATGATGCCATTGATATATTTTATTCAACGGGTATTGACGGCATCATTGCCATCAATACAACCATCACCCGCGAGAACCTGAGTACCTCCCGTGAAAGGGTTGAGGAAATTGGTTCCGGGGGTCTGAGTGGTGCTCCGCTAAAAGATAAATCCACCCGAATCATCCGTTACATCAACGAAAAAAGCAACGGAGAAATCCCCACTATCGGTGTAGGGGGCATTATGTCAGAGCAGGATGCCCTGGAGAAACTGGATGCCGGAGCTACACTGGTTCAGATTTACACAGGATTCATCTACAACGGACCAGGCTTTGTAAAGAAAATCAACAAAGAAGTACTCAGAAGGAGAAAGGCCTGGCCTGAAAAAAATTAGTTACATTATCTTTAACAACTTATTATCTCAACCAATGATAGTTAAGGATATATACAGCCGTCTCTTTTACTTGTTAACTTGAATTATTTTTTTAAGAGATTTTTTCAAATTGATGTTTTTCAAAATTATAATTCAGTATCTCTCCTTTACCGATATCATAATACCAGCCATACACCTGAAGGGATCCGTTTTCTTGTTTTTCCCTTACAATTGGATGAGATAGCAGATGATCCATCTGTAGCAGGATATTTTCCTGTTCCACCGAGCGGTGGGGATCTTCTTTCCATGCCCTGTCCCCTCTTTTTTCGGCTTTATTTTTTGCAGGCCGCGCCAGCCCCAGCCATTTCCCGGTATGGGGCAACGATTTTAATGTCTCTTCTTCCGCAAACAAGGCCTTGCAACCCCCACAATTGGAATGCCCGCATACAACTATATTTTTAACTTCAAGAACCTGAACGGCATACTCCAGGGCGGAAAGCGTATCCTCATGATTAATTGAAGTATCGTGAGGCGGAACCACATTGGCCACGTTTCGTATCAAAAAAAGATCACCGGGCTGGCTCTGTGTTATCAGTCCGGGTTGGATCCTGGAATCAGAACAGGTGATGAACAGCGTGTGCGGGTGCTGCTGATTTGTCAGATTTTTGAACAAATCTTTGTATTTGTTCAATTCCCTATTGGTAAACCTTTTAACGCCCTCGAACAGTTTATTCATAATCAGCTATTTTTTTGTTTAAACCGATTGGAAATTTAGCAAGGATAGCTGGATTATACAAAAAAAGTGACTCATTGGCGCTCAGGCGGCAAACCCCTGAATGAACTGAAAATAAATGACATAAAAAAACCTCCGTATGGAGGCTTTTTAGTGACTCAGCAGGGTCTCGAACCCTGGACCCTCGCCTTAAAAGGGCGATGCTCTACCAGCTGAGCTACTGAGTCGGTGCAAAAGTAATACCTTATGATATTTCTGCAAACTTTTGTTTTATTTTTTTTAAAAAAAATTCATGCCCTCATAAAAGGCGTTTTGAATCATCTGTAAATGGATTCATAAGTGGATTGACAGCAATTTTGCACTTCCTTCTTTTGCACATGTTGATAACAGTGCAAATTGATTTACCTGCTTATTGAATGAAATCATGAAAAAATGAATACATTTAACCTTTGAACCAAAATCAGCGAAATGGAGGGCAAAGTTATTATAATTACCGGAGCCTCATCGGGTATAGGCAAGGCCTGTGCCTATGTATTTTCCGCACAAGGGGCAAAAGTGGCCGTTGCCGCACGCAATGAAGAAAAACTGAAAGAGATTGAAAATGACCTGAAATCAAAAAACAGGGAGGTGTTGGCAGTAAAAACCGATGTATCAAATCAGGATTCCTGTAAAAAACTTGTAGAAGCAACCGTAAATGTATTCGGCCGGGTTGATATACTGGTTAATAACGCAGGAATTTCCATGAGGGGACTTTTTGAGGATATTCAGCTGGAGGTTCTGGAAAAGCTTATGAATGTGAATTTCTGGGGAGCCGTATATTGCACAAAATATGCATTGCCCCATCTTATTGAAACTAAAGGTTCGGTAGTCGGTGTATCTTCCATTGCAGGCTTTCAGGGACTACCCGGCAGAACGGGTTATTCTTCCTCAAAGTTTGCCATGCATGGATTTCTGGAAACCCTGAGAGTTGAAATGTTGAAAAGAGGGCTCCATGTAATGATTGCTGCACCGGGTTTTACATCCACCCAGGTCCGTAAATCAGCTTTGGGACCGGATGGTAAAGCCCAGGGAGAAAGCCCCAGGGATGAGGAAAAAATGATGTCTCCCGAAAAGGTAGCTGAAGTGATTGCCAGGGGCATAAAAAAAAGGAAGCGAACCATTGTCATGACTGGAGAAGGAAAAGCAACCGTGCTTTTAAAAAAAATCGCTCCCCGCCTTCTGGATAAAATTACATACAGCATGATGGCAAAAGAACCCGATTCCCCCGTTAAATAAATCATAATGAATGGGATAGAAGAAATATTTACACGATCATTTGTCTATAACGAAAAATATACAAATGTAGCCCTTGCCTTTACCCTGTTAATTATTGGTTTTGCAGGCTATCATTATATTAGTTTATTTCTGAAAGACAAGCTGAATAAATGGGAAAATCCGGAGATCTGTTTTGCATCTACCGTGGGTCAAAGAATCACCGGTTTCATTTTTTTCGGCCTGATTCCTCTGATCATCTTCTATTCGTTTCAGAATATCAGTTTTCAGGAATATGGCATCAACCTTCATAATCTTTACCGATCGCTGATCTGGGTTGGTATTTTCGCGCCTCTGATAGTTCTGGGCAATTATTTTATGACCGGGAAAATGCCCAACTTACAGAATTATCCGCAAATACGCATTAAAAACTGGAATACCCGGTGGCTTTCAATCAACTTTATCACCTGGCTGATCTATCTTTTCGCTTACGAGGCTTTTTTCAGAGGCCTTTTGTTGTTTTCATTCTATTACACTTTCGGAGCCACTACTGCTATCATAGTTAATATTATTCTTTATCTCCTGGCTCATCTGCCAAAAGGAACCAAGGAGATGATCGGTTCCGTACCCTTCGGTTTGATTTTGTGTATTATCACCTTAAACACGGGATCCTTTATGGCTGCATTTCTGATTCATGGTATCATGGCCATCAGCTATGATTTTTTTTCCATAAAGGCTCATCCTGAAATGTCAATCAAAAACAAGCATTTATGAAATATTTCATCACAGGTTCGACAGGTTTTATAGGAGCCCGGTTGGCTCAGAGACTGGCTAAAGAGGGACATGAAGTAAGGGCTTTGGTGAGAAAAAAAGAAAAGGCCAGTCTTTATCTGAAACATGACAACATCAAATGGTACATTGGAACTCTGATGGATGTTGATGTTTTAAGAAAAGCCATGGAAGGCGTGGATGGTGTTTTTCATCTGGCAGCTTTCGCTCAGCCATGGGCAAGGGATAAAACCACCTATAACAGAATTAACCTCATTGGTACACTAAATATTTTTAAAACAGCTGAAGAGCAGCTGGTAAAACGGATTGTTTTCACTTCAACCGGCGGTACTTTCGGCCCTTCAATAGAGGGTCCTTTAAATGAGGAATCCCCAAGGTATTATGATTTCTTCAATGAATATGAAAGCACCAAATTCATGGGGGAAAAAAGGGCCAAAGATTATGTGCTTAAAGGTATGGACATTGTTATTGTCCATCCAACCCGGGTGTACGGACCGGGATTTATGTCAAAAAGCAATGCAATTACACTTCTCGTCAGAAAATATTACAGGGGGACCTGGTGGATCATCCCCGGAAGCGGAAAAAGGAAAGGGAATTATGTATATATTGACGATGTGGTTAATGGTCATTGTCTTGCTATGGAAAAAGGCGTTAAAGGAGAACAGTACATACTTGGGGGTGAAAATGTTTCTTATTCAGAGCTTTTTTATCTAATTCGAAAAATCACCGGAAAAAAATACCCACTAATACCTGTTCCTGTTCCTTTACTCCTTATTTTTGCATTTCTACAGATGATCTTGTCCAGAATAATAGACAGAGCTCCGCTATTGCCCCCCAAATGGGTAAAAAAGTATATGTATAACTGGGAGCTTTCCTCGGGCAAGGCACGGAAAGAACTGGGGTATACTATTACCCCGCTGAATGAGGGTTTATCTCATACAATGGAGTGGATTCAAAAAGAAATGTCATAATGGAACATTCCCAAAAATTGTATACACTTATTACCGGTGCCAGTGTGGGCATAGGAAGGGCCCTGGCCATTGAATGTGCAAAAAGAGACATGAACCTGGTGCTTGTGGATCTTCCTGATTCGGGTTTGGAAAGCACCATCCATTATATAGAAGGCAACTATCCTGTAGAAGTGCAGTCTTTTGCCATTGATCTAACCTCCACCAATGCACCTCTCTATATATACAACCGTTGCAAGGAACTGGGTATTACTGTAAACATACTGATAAACAACGCCGGCATGGGGCATTTGGGCTCGTTTTGCGATTATGACTACCTGTTTTACCAGCGGATCCTCCGCTTAAATATAGAATCGGTTGTGCTTCTTACCCGCCTGTTCCTGCCTGATATGAGAAAGCTTGACCATGCCTATATTCTGAACCTAGGTAGCCTGGCCTCCTTTTACCCCATACCTTTCAAGATTGTGTATGCCGGAAGTAAAAATTTTGTATATTCTTTTTCCAGAGCATTGAAAACAGAATTGAAATATACCCCAGTAAAAGTGAGCGTATTATGCCCGGGACCCATCATGACCAATCAGGAAGTGCTACAGAGAATCCGCCAGGGAGGTATCTGGGCAAAAATGACCACCATGCGCGCCAATAAGATGGCAGAAATAGCCATATCACGGCTTTTAAAAGGAAAAGCTGTGATCATCCCCGGATTGGTAAATCAATTACTTTCACTCATACCCACGGTCATTCCCGGGGGTATGAAACAACGATTTATGTTCAGAAAATTCAATGTGAAAAATAAGATTTAAACACCTGACTTATTCGGTAATAATGCGGATTAAAGTTTGATTCTGGAAAACAACCAGAAAAGAAAGCTCAATATGATGCTCAAGAGAATCATGGAGGTTATTGGTGCAAAAAATACAAAGTTGTCCCGTTTGATTTTAATATCACCCGGTAGATTGCCAAACCAGCTGAGCTTATTTCCCAGGAAAAACAAAATCATCCCGACAACTACTACAATGATTCCTATAATAATAAGGTATTTACCAATCTGATGCATCATGAAAAATGATATTATCCCGGTTGGCAAAGTTAATAATCTACAGAAAAATATTTGTAATTTAGTATGAGTTTATAATAAGGGTATGAAGATTGTTATTCATATTTATAACAAAAATATTTCTGTTTCGTATGAAAAAAAACAACATCATTATCTATTCAGCCATCATCATTGCAGTCTTTGCATTGCTCTTTCATCTGGAAAATCCGGAAGCAAAAACTAAAAGTGAAGTTAGTTCATTTTTAAAAGAGTATGAAGGTGAAAAAGGGATTGTAGTATTGAAAGTACCTGACTTTTTACTCGGGGAAATCATTAACAATGATTCTTTGAATATAGATAAAAGTTCTTTCAGGTCTTTTAGAATTATGATCTTACACGAAAAACAAAATGAAAACAGGAGTTGTGATCAAACGGAAAAGAGACTGGTTGGATTTCTGGACAGTTTAAAATTTCAGCCGGTTATGGAAACCGTTCGAATCGATTCGGCAAGGATGAAGATTTATAATAAGAACATCATCGATGCATGGAAAGAAAATGTAACGGTGTATACCTCTGATTCAACCCTGTTTTTGTTCAACTTTATAACAGATATCAAAGATGAGCAGGTGAAAAAATTTTCTGATCATCTGAGCAATCAAAACCTGTTATAGCTAATTTAATATTTGGCAAAAAATTTGAAGGAGCATTACAAACAGGAATCAATTATTGATAAATATTTAAAAGAAACGGAAATCAAAACAGAATTTTAGAAACTCAAAAAACGGAAAATTATGAATGGAATCAGAAAATTTCTAACATTGACAATTATTGGGTCTGTAATGATATTTGCAGGCTGCGAGAAGGATGATACAGTGAAAACCCTGGAAAAGGAAGAAGCCGTACAAACCCTGGAAACGAATAGTCAGGAGATACAAAGCACTTTGGAAGAGATAGAAACAACAGACGGAATGGAGGCCATGAAAACGCTCAATGGTCTTACAGAAAAAAGTGATCCTTTCAGTACTAAACAAAAATCTACAGGTGACCTATCGATTATCGGTAATCTGCAGGAAATTTTGAAACCTGTTAATGAAAGCCACCTGAAAAGGTTGGGTAAACAACCTTTTGATTTTGATCAGTGGGTAGGAACCTACGTTTGGCTGGACACTAAAGAATGGGAAATTTCATTGGGTGATCCGAGTGACAAGATCATCATCAGGTTTCCTACAGATACCACCGCGGATCCGGTGGAAAACAACGCAACTTTGACCATTAGCGAATACAGTGAATTTGAGACTACAGATTCCCTTGGTAATACAGTTTATGTAGCGGATACAGTTAGAATGAACCTTGTGGTTAACGATCAGGAAGTGTTAAATGTTGACTACACCCTCGACTACAATGAAGAGCAGGAAATGGTTAATTCACTTTCTGCTACCGTTTATATCAAACCATTTACCTGGGAACTTTCATTGACCCAAAACAGCATTCAGGCTGCTCTTACCAATGAAACTACAGACAATGTGGTAACCTCCTTCTCCTTCGAGGTAACTTTCATGGACAATATGGAAGATGTTAAAAAACTGAACGGGAATGTTCAACTCCACAACCTGAATCTGGAAGGAGGCATCAAGCCGTATAACCTGCAAAAGCTTAAGGATCCTACCTTCCTGAGAGAACAAGAGCTGACTACCATAGAGGATATGGTCAAATATGCGAACGAACAGATAGATGTTGCACTTTATCAGGTGAACACCGGCAATAAAATTGCAGATCTGAAATTGGTTGTAAATAAAGAACTGGACAAAGAGATACCTGCCGAGTTGGTATTGGTATTCAAGGATGACAGCCAGGAACCCGCTAAACAGTATTTCAAGGAGGTTATCAATTACATAAAAAGCATTCTTGAAAAATACAATGTAAACGAAGAATTAAAATACACTCAGGTAAAATAAAAAAAATGCTTTATAAAAATTGCTTTTAGAAGAAAAAAGGGCCGATCAGGCCCTTTTTTCATGCTTAAGGGTCAAAACGGTAATTTCAGGTCGTATGCCTATTCTTCCCGGAAAACCAATGTAGCCCAGTCCTTTGTTTACATATAAATATTGATCCCCCCGGCGGTATAATCCTCCCCATTCCGGGTATTTTAATTTCGAGGGACTCCACTTTATTCTTTTGGTATATATTCCGAATTGCATTCCATGGGTATGCCCTGAAAGGGTTAACCTGATGTCATCTCTTTCCACCACCTGTGCCCTCCAATGACTTGGATCATGGGTAAGCAAAATGGTAAAGTCTTTTCCGTTTACCCGGGACATAGCCAGATTAAGATCTCCGTATTGATGAAACGGGGGTAATCCCCAATTTTCCACTCCAATCACTGCCAGGCGCTCACCATTTCTTCTGAATGTTACTGCTTCATTACAAAGTAATTGAAAACCAATTGATTTATAACTCTCCTTGATTTTTTCGAAATTCATACTCTTTTCTGACGGGCTGTTCCAGGGAAAATAATCGCCATAATCATGATTTCCAAGTGTGGCCAGTTTTGCCTTTCTGGCATGAAGTGTTTTCAAAATTTCTTTGAAATCCTCAATTTCCTGATAAAGATTGTTAAAAAGATCACCGGTAAACACAATCAAATCAGGGTTTTCATAGTTAATTCGTTTTACTGCTTTTTTCAGCTTATTTTTATGACCCAACCAACTGCCTATATGCAGGTCAGATATCTGAACCATTTTCATGCCATCAAATTCCTCAGGAAGGTCTCTGAATGGAAGCGTTTGGCGTTCCACCCTGAAATGAAATCTGCCAATCAGGATACCATACAGTATCAGTACAAACAAAAACAGGGCAATTCCTGCTCCAACCCAGCTAATAACATTCAAATCAATGTTACCCGCGTAAAACCATCCGGAAACAAAGTTTATCACCTTTTCTACGATTGAAAAGACCGTGAAAAACAATTTGGGTATATAGAACAAAATGAAAAGACCGAAAAAATTAAAGTATCGTTTTTGAGCTCCCGGATCTTTGCTTGCAAAGGGCTGCTTCCTCATCAAATAGATTAAATATCCCACCAGAAAAATGGGTACTAACCAGTAGATTAAAGCAAAATTCAGTAAATATAAATTGAATGAATGTCTTAGATCAGGATATATATATCCATCAAGCAACAACATGAAGATTACTACAAAATATACGACGAAATGTATTCTTCTGGCCATACGTTCATCAAATTATTATGCATTAACACCTTCAAAAATTGCTTTGTTCAAAGGTATGGAATTCTTTTCTGCTATGAGAAAAATCCATTTACCGGAAATACATGATAAGAATCACAATCAGATTGATATTTCATTAGAATATGTCTTTGGTTAAGTTAATAATCCCGTTTGTTTATATCGGTGT
>CAYNPZ010000026.1:0-510 GCA_964399175.1 uncultured Bacteroidales bacterium
ATGGGTTAGTTCCTGACGGCTCATCAGATGGGTTTTCCCGGGGATCCCGTTCTTCTAGGTCCACTTCTGCACTGCCCGGGCAGCCGCCACCGCCGCAGCCTCCTTCTTCAACGTGGGCAGCCGCATGAGCATGCCGGTGCTCTTTGCCGTTGCCCTGATGGACCGTGGCAATGACCTCATCCACATCAAAATTCACTTCATCACGGTGCTCTTTAAGGTACCTTGCTCCCTGTTTGAGGTAACCGAATTCATGGTGATCCTTCAGATGGTTCAGGTGGGCTATTACAGTATTTTTACCCTTGGTAACCATCTCTTTCATTACTGCAACCTCATCATAGGGTTCGGCTTCTCTTTCTTCTATGCTGGTGGCACCCTGGGGACAATGTCCGATACAGGCGCCCAGGCCATCGCACATCAGGTCGCTGACCAGGCGCGCCTTGCCATCGATGATCTGCAGGGCTCCTTCGTGGCATTCGGGAACGCACAGCCCGCAGCCATCGCATTTCTCTT
>CAYNPZ010000026.1:545-33484 GCA_964399175.1 uncultured Bacteroidales bacterium
ATAATTAAGTATTAAAATACCAAAATAAATGTGAATCTTTCAACTCACCAAATAAGCTACAATGTTTTTTGAATAACACTAGATTATTTAGAACCAATCTAAATAAAAGAGTCAAAAACCAATCCCCCCTTCCTGCCTGGGTGAGGGATTATAATGCAATATGTTAACATTGTACGGGGCAGCCTCTTTAGACCAGAAAATTTACCGGATTGTGTACAATGAATCGTTAAGACGCCTGAATGAAAAAAGCCGGGAACGCCTACATCTCGATCGGGATAATGGCGTACCGTCAAATTCCGTTCCTTTGGACGAAGATGCATTCGAAAAGATTTCAAGGGAGGAGGAGCAGAAGCTTGTGAATGAGGCGATGGAAAAGCTGAATCCCAATGAGCATCTGGTATTGTCGCTGTTTTATCCCGGGGAGAAGAGCATCAATGAAATTGCCCGTATTACCGGTTTTACAAAATCCAATGTCAGGGTGTTGATGCAGGCATTATTTATTGTCCTTGGCGTGGTGTTCGTCTATGCCATATATACGCTTTTGGCGGAATTTTTGGAGTCGCGCGGTGGTTTGAATGGTTCGCATTAATACCGGTGATTAGTCAGTTCAGTTGCAATCTTATTCACAATAGCAAGTTTTGAAAAGAATCTCACTACACATCGATTTTTTCATGGATCATCATGTTCCATTCCCCTTCTTTTTTTCTGAGGTATACCATATAATGTTCCGATTCTTCCATTCCGGTATGCCAGGTATATTCGAACAAGCCTTTGGTACGCTCTTCATTGAATCCCGGCAGGGTAACATAGAGCACGCCCCTGGCCTGTGGATAATTTTTATGAAAGCTGTCCCAACCTTCATACGAGTTCAGGCCATAAGATTTTAACTCTTCCTTGGTGATGAGTTTTATGTGAAGATCTTCATCAAAATCGGAACCCAGATTGTACCTGTCATGATTTTTCTGAAGGTAATTTTCAATGGTTGCAGTGTCCAGATCGGTGGTCTGATTTTCATATAAACGGTAACAATGCTCCTCATGAACCGAGGTATCTGTTTCCTGTTGCAATACGATATACTCCTGCGCCCTGAATTGACTATCAATAAGCGTAGAATAGACATCATAGACCTCAGCAGGCAGAGAGTCAGGTTCATTCAGTTCATATACCAGATTGGTTTTGTCCTCTTCACACCCCGCGAAAAAAGTACTCAACAATATCAGCACCGCACTGATTCCAAAAATGGTTCGCCCCTTCCCCATAGATTGGTTTTATTAAGTAGATGATTCAATGGCCGTTTTAGTTGCGGATTTTTTTCAATATTCTGTTAAAATTTCAAAATCCCGGCCCTGATCCTGAAAGGTATGACTATTGGAGCCGTTGCTCAAATTTTTTAAGAACAGGTTGCATCTCTTTTCTACCGATCACCTCAACAGCCTGAGCGGGAGAGAAGGTCTTCCTGGTTCTGGAGTATTCTTCCGGCCAGTTGTTGTGCCATTGGGTGATCTTCAACAGATATACCTGAACAAAACAGGTGCCTCCCCATTTATTATACTGGAATGTATCGAATATTCCGCCATGAAGTTCGCCTTCAATGCCTGCTTCTTCATAAGCTTCTTCCAGGGCTGATTCTTCCGGGCTAAGATGAGGCTCCACAATCCCCTTGGGAATGGTCCATTTCTTTTTCTTTCTGGTGGTTATAAGCAAAATCTTTGTATTCCCGTTTTCTTCCAGATAAGGAATTGCAGCCGACTGGTGATAATACCAATCCGGTTTTTTAGGTGTCATGCAGTTTTAGTTTTTGGGCATACAATAATTAAGAGTTTATGTTACTTTCCCTGCGATTCAGAAAATACAGGCACTTCCATCTTCCTCATATGGGCGGAACGATCGATTAATGTCTTTACATAGTCTTCTTTTTGCTTCAGTTCACCCTCCAGGGGTATATTGTTTTCAACGGCGTAGAGGATCTTGTCCAGATCCTCGTAGGGGATTTCAAAGGCCAGCTCGTCCGTAATTCCCGGAATCATATCCGGGGTGGGTGCCTTATTAATAATTTTTTCCGGAACCTCCAGGTATTGTGCAAGTTTTTTCACCTGGGTTTTATAGAGATCAAGGATGGGCATGATATCCGCATTATGGTCAATTCCAAATTTTACAAAAAAGCCGGTCATATACTCCGTTTTATTGGCAGCTCCCACTGCAAGGCTGTTGGTTTCTTCGGCGGCCTGGTAAAGAAAGGTGAGCCTTAGCCGGTGCTTGAAGCGATAATTGGCTGTTCCTTTATTGAGGTACTTTTTAAAAGAATACCCCCTGGCTCCCTTCAACAGGGTGAGGTATGGAGTTTCCCCTGTTCTTTCTTTCATCTTTCTGTAAAAGAATCTCACGAGCCTTGATTTAAGTTTGTAATTCAGGAAGGGTATGGGAAATTTCACATTCGCGCTTTCCAGGTAACGATCCAGTTGAATCACGTGGTATTTTATATTCAGATGTTTTGCAAGATTTACAGCATCTTCCATATTCTCCCTGCTCGTTTCTTTTTCAGGCATGATCAGTGCCA
Organism: uncultured Bacteroidales bacterium; assembly: GCA_964399175.1. Lineage (GTDB taxonomy): Bacteria > Bacteroidota > Bacteroidia > Bacteroidales > UBA12077 > JAGXLC01. The sequence goes on from CAYNPZ010000026.1 coordinate 3,103, forward strand.
GGATTTTTTCACCCGGCAATATTCTTCTGCAAAGACACGCAATCACTGCTGAATCTAGACCTCCGCTTAGTCCCAGCAACACTCCTTCCCGGTTCATTTCCTCCATGCTTTCCTTTATACTGGTTTCCAGTTCCCCGGTTACTTTCCCTGCATCAATATGTAAGGCATTGTTTATTTTTTCGTGGTTCATGATTGACCTCTTCCATTTGATTTTATAAATTTATAAAGCTAATTTGGACAAGCCAAAACGGAAACACATTAAATTCCTTGAAAGCATCCTGTTTGGTTTTGGCTAGACCAAATTAGGGTTTCCAAAATTAAAAATTTACGGTATGATTTACATAGGGACCAGTGGATGGAGTTATGATCATTGGATTGGGCTTTTTTATCCCGAGGATCTCAAAAAGAATCAGTGGCTTTCTTATTATAGCGAACATTTCGGTACGGTAGAGCTGAACATGTCGTTCTACCGGTATCCGTTTCAGAATATGCTTAAAGGCTGGAGAAATAAGCTGCCGGAGGATTTTAAAATGACCTTTAAGGCTCATCGTCAGATTACTCATCGCAAAAAATTTCAGGATGTGAAGGAAAACCTGGACCGATTTTACAATATGGTTGCAGAAATGGGCGGGCGTGCCGGATGCATTCTTTTTCAGGCGCCTCCCTCTTTCAAAAAAAGTCCGGAGAACGAGGAGATACTCGGCCAATTCCTGGAGAATACAAACTCCGCCTATCACAACGTGATGGAATTCCGGCATGCTTCCTGGTGGGATGAAGAAACACTGGATCTGTTAAAACATTATAATGTGGCCTTTTGTACGGTTTCCGGTATCAATATGCCTTCGGATGTTATGGTGAGCGCTGATTTTGGCTATTTCCGGTTTCATGGACCCAAAGAGGTATATGCTTCAGAATACTCAGAGGAACAGCTCCGGCGTTGGGCCGGTTCCATAAATGAACTCATTTCAAAGGAAAAGATCGGCGATGTATATTGTTACTTCAATAATGACTTCCATGGTTTTGCCATAAAAAATGCCAAAACATTACAATCCTTGCTAAATCGGGAATAGATTTTCTTCTTCATTTTTTTTATACAAATTGCCTTTAAAGATTCAGCGGATATTTTATTGGGTTATACCGATTTAAAGGCTTATGATTATCAGCTTGTTTCTCCGGCTAATTCTCCAAATTACATACATAATGAAGGAACTTTACCCAATACGACTTATTATAAGAAGGTGACCGATGTTACCTTTGACAAGGTCACTGGGGATAGCATAGCAGAAAATGTCACTGATTTCACCAATGAGTTTGTAAACATTGCAGAAGGAGATGTTGTAGCTTTCATTACTGAGGCCGGAGATAAAGGTTATATGAAGGTTGTTTCTATTGTTGATCCAAATGGCGATGCCGGGGATGCTGACGATGAGGTGACTTTTGATATTAAAGCAGTAATGGCAAGTGAGTTAGAATAATAAGCGGGAAAATTTTATTTCGAAAGCCGTCTCATAGTTTTGGGGCGGCTTTTTATTTGATTAAAAAATCTAAGCATAACCATTTAATTGGCTTTGACCGGAAGTGGGTTTATATGAATTACTTTTTTGGAATTATTAATAGAATGTTTAACTTGCTTTCTTTTTCACAACAATCAATTATGTGTTGAAGCAGGATGGATAAGGTATGCTGAACGACGAGTATTTCATGAAAGAGGCGGTTAAAGAGGCGAAGAAAGCCATGCTCAGGGATGAGGTGCCCGTGGGAGCGGTGGTCGTTTGTAACGGGCAGATCATTGCCCGTGCCCATAATCTTACGGAGACGCTCAATGATGTAACTGCCCATGCAGAAATGCAGGCTTTCACGGCTGCAGAAAATCACATGGGCGCCAAATACCTGAACGAATGCACGCTTTATGTTACTATAGAACCCTGTCCCATGTGTGCAGGGGCTGCTTACTGGACACAGATCTCGAGAGTCGTTTATGGTGCGGAAGACGGCAAACGAGGCTTTCTCAGCAACCATCTTGATATACTTCATCCCAAAACCAAACTTTCTTCCGGTGTGCTGGAGGATGAATGCAGCAATCTGCTCATTGATTACTTTAAACAAAAGAGAAAGTAAATCCCCTGGTTATGGCTCAAAAGGATCTTCTTTGGGGAGTGGATTTCGGTGGCACCAAAATTGAAGGCATTGTGGTGGAGCCTGCCGATCCGCCGCGTATTATTTCCCGCCTTCGGATACCCACCGGGAAGGAGAAGGGGTATGGTCACATTACCAGGCAGGTTAAGTATTTGCTGGATCAACTGCAGGAGGAAACGAGAATGCAACCCGATGGAGTGGGAATAGGCATTCCCGGCACCATGGAACCTTCAACCCGTACCCTTAAAAATGCGAATACAACCCTTTTAATCGGAAAATATTTTAAGGACGATATGGAGCAGCTTCTGGGTGTCCCTGTCAGGCTTGCCAATGATGCCAATTGTTTCGCGCTTGCTGAAGCCCGATTTGGTGCAGCGAGGAAAATTAATCCTGGTGCTGAAGTGGTTTTTGGTGTTATTATGGGCACCGGTGTTGGGGGTGGACTGGTTGTAAACGGCAGTGTCATAACGGGCCTGCAGGGTATAACCGGAGAATGGGGGCATAATTTTCTTGATATGTCCGGTGGCCTCTGCTACTGCGGCAGGACAGGCTGCGTTGAAACGGTGATCTCGGGTCCTGCGCTGGAAAAGTATTATGCTTCCCTTGCCGGAGGGAAAAGATCATTGAAGGAGATTGAGGAAAGAAGCCGCAAAACTGATGATGTTCATGCTGCAAAAACCATCGAACGCCTGGAGTATTTTTTTGGCTTAGGCATTTCCCGGGTGATCAATATCGTTGACCCTGAAATTGTGGTTTTGGGGGGAGGTGTAGGTAACATCGGTACCTTATATACAAATGGTAAGGCTCAGGCAAAAAAATTCGTGTTCAACCATACCCTGGAAACCGAATTTGTCAGACCGGAACTTGGCGACAGTGCTGGTGTGCTGGGTGCAGCCTATCTTATGGCAGAGGAGCTGGATGGAGACAATTAATCATTCGATAAAATAGGCCAGCCAGCTATTTCAAAAATAAAGAACCCGGTAAAATATAAATATTCCCGGGTTCTTTGCATATATAGGGGTTTGGAACGCTTAACTGCTTTGATATTTGTTCTTATTCATCCTTTAATGATTCGGCCGGATTGGCAACAGCAGATTTATATGCCCTGTGGCTTATTGTCAGCAAGGCAATACCAAAGGCTGCTAACGAAGCCACTATAAAGGTAAGTAAGCTGAGTTCAATTCTGTAGGCAAAATCCCGGAGCCAGCCGTTCATAAAATAATAGGCGGCAGGCCATGCTACCAGGGTGGAGATACCGATCAGAATCACCACTTCCTTTGATAGAATGCTCATGATTGATGCGACCGAGGCGCCAAACACTTTTCTCACACCAATCTCTTTGGTGCGCTGTTCCGCCATAAATGATGCCAGCCCAAATAATCCCAGGCATGCAATAAAAATAGCAAGGATGGAGAAGATCCTGAAAATGGTTCCCGTACGCTGTTCCTGCCTGTATTTTGCTTCCCAGTCATTCTTTAAAAACGAATATTGGAACGGTTGTCCGGGGACAAAATCATTCCATTTTGATTTTAGTTGGTCAATCGTCTGATCCAGTTGACTGAGATTCATCTGGACCGACAAATTGGCGGGATATCTGTTCACATAAAGCATAACCAGCGGCCTGATCTTGTGGTGCAAGGAGGCATAGTTGAAATCTTTTGTAACGCCAAGTATTTTATAAGGTTGATCTTTTTCACTGGGATTCACTACATATAATTTTTTGCCCACCGGATCTTCAAGGTTAAGTTTACTGGCAGCCGCCTCATTAATTACTACACAAAGGGAGTCGGTGGAATAATCCTCTGAAAAAAATCTTCCTGCTGCCATTTCCAGCCCGTAGGTTTCATCAAAATAACAGTCTGTGCCGGTATAATCTATTACAAGTGTTTGTTGTGCCGAAGAACCTTCTTCATAAAATGCTGTGTTGGATTCAATGGTACCCGGAACATGCAGTGAATAGCTGGAATGTTTAACTCCCGGAATTTTAAGGATTTCCTGCCGGAAAGCCTCTGCCTGATTGTTCAGGGAAGTGGTACGATTGATTATCATAACCTGATCCTTATTGAAACCTAGATCTTTATCATTTATAAAGTTCATCTGTCTGGAAACCACTAATGTGCTTATAAGTAAAATGATGGTGATGACGAACTGAAATATTACCAGCAAACCTCTTAATCTGGAGTTTTTTGAACCGCTGCTCAGATTTCCTTTCAATACTGTGGTAGGATTGAATCTGGAGAGGTAAAAAGCAGGGTAGCTACCTGACAATAATCCCACGAGCAAACCAAAAAGAATGATTCCCAATAAAAATATGGGATTTTCCAAAAGATTCAGATAGAGCGATTTGTTAGCCAGGTTATTGAAGGAGGGTAGAGCCAGTTTCACAAAAATTAAGGACACCCCGAGGGAGATAAAGCTGATTAGTATTGCTTCCGACAAAAACTGACCGATAAGCTGACTGCGGTTGCTGCCAGTGACCTTGCGAATGCCCACCTCCTTGGCCCGGTTGGCAGATTTGGCTGTGGATAGGTTCATGAAGTTGATGGCGGCAATAAGTATTAAAAACAAGGCAATTACAGAAAAGAAATATACGTTGTTGATGTTGCCGGTTTTACCCAATTCATTGTTCAAATCCGAATGCAGATAGATATCGGTCAGGGGCTGAAGAAAATAACCCCACTCATTCCCCTGATTACAGAATTCTTCCATGCTGACTCCCATTGCCTGTTCTATCTGGGGGCCTACATATTTTTCCACAAGAGAAGGGAATTGTTCCGTTAATTTATCCGCCGATTCGCCTTTCTGAAGCTTCAGGTAGGTATATACATTGTTGCCAATCCAAAGCTGACTGTTTGCTCTGGAAGAGGTGGTAAAGGAAACCAGTACATTGTATTGGAAATGGCTGTTGTTTTTATCATCCTCGATAATGCCCGTTACTTCCAGCTGCTCGTTGCCATCCACCCATTCGATAACTTTTCCCACAGGATTTTCCTTGCCAAAATACTTACCGGCTGCCGAGCGGGTGAGCACCACTTTGTTCGGTTCATTCAGGGCTGTAGCCGGATCGCCCTGGATGAAAGGCATGGTAAAAACATCAAAAACCGTGGAATCGGCAAATAACATATGCTTTTCCATATATTGCTTGTCGCCGATTTTAAAAAGCGCATCCTCTCTTGGCTGAAGCCTGGTGGATTCTTCAACGACAGGATATTCCTCTTTCAGGGTGGAAGCCATTGGATGACATGTTACGGCTGTTTTCAGGTCATCTTTTTTGATCCTGCCTTTCAAGCCTACACGGAAAATACTTTCAGCATTTTTATGATGCGTGTCATAACTGAGCTCATCCTGAACAAAAAGCATGATCAATATGGCACTTGCCAAGCCTACTGCCAGGCCGAAAATGTTGATTAATGCATATCCTTTGTATCTCGAAAGGGTGCGTAAGGCTATTTTCAGATAATTTTTAATCATTTTTCCTTGGTTTAAGATGAATTTTGTTTTGTAAGCCAAAGAGATCAAATTGTGTGCCAGTTCTATGCACTTATGTAATTATCAGTGTTTTGCAGCTAAAATGAAGGAGCAATTTATTTCACCCATTGTCCGGCAGGAGACAGTGATTGTTCGTTATCGTACATTCACTGGTAAACATTCTTCGGGGGATACGCTGCTGATGATTTGCATGCTGAAAAATTGGTAATTTCGGATATTAAAGGGTCGTTCTGCAATCGTTTCAATCAATTCAAAAAATGGGTTTATATTTGTCCGCGGATTCAATGAAAATAATCTTATATATGAGAAATATAACCATCATTATTATTGTTGCTTTTCTGGGCGTTGCCGGGTGCAAATCTTACAAGCCTCTGGAGATAGGTGCACCGAGTGATCTGAAGGTTAATTCACTTTCAGAACGTTCGGTCGACCTGAGCCTGAATCTCCCCATCAGCAACCCAAATATTTACCGGATAAAGGTGACCCGCGTGGAAGGTACTGCTTTTATCAACGATAAGAAGGCAGGTAAAATACGGAGTACAGAAAATATCAAGCTGCCTGCCAATTCTGACAAAACCCATAAGGTTTTATTGAAGGTAGACTATTCCGATTTGCTCTCCAGTGGAATGTCTGTTATGAGCATCCTGAATAAGGGAGAAGTGACCCTGTCTATTGAAGGCAGCCTGACGGCCAAATCTTTTCTTTATAAAAAGGAGATAAGCTTTAACAGGAAAAGAACCCTGGATTTAGCCAGATAATGCAATCCTATAATATTGTCAAGATTGGTCTTTTTTTAACCTGGATTATTCTCACTGCAGCTATAGCTGCAAACAAATTTTTGAATAATTCGGGTTAAATTGATGACTAAAATTTGTTTATTTTTGGGGTCTTAAAAGCGAAAAGTATGAGATTGTTTCCTTTTATCCTGTTTATCTTTCTTGCCCCTTTGATCACATTTGGTCAGAATTCCGGAAAGGAGTCATCATCTGGTGTTTTCAGAAGCATTGAAAACAAAAGCGATAACAACGTACGTTTTCAGCAGGACAGCACAGTTCGTAATCTGGTTTTGAAACATATTGCAAAAAACAGACAGAATCCGCAAATTGATGGATATAGGATTAGGATTTTTGCTGACCTCGGCACACAGGCCAGGAAAGAGTCAGAGAAAGTAAGGGCTAAGTTTTATGAAAAATTCCCTGAAATACCAGTATATCGTGAATACGACGATAGCTGGTGGAAAATATATGTAGGGGATTTCCGAACGAAGATCGAAGCGATCAAATCTTTGAAAAAAATCAGAAAGGAATTCCCTTCCGCTTTTGTGATACCTGATAAAATCAATTTTCCGGATTTGAATTAATGAAACACTAGGAAATGAGCGATCAGATAAAGCATGAATGCGGCATAGGAATGATCAGGTTTTTAAAGCCGCTGGAATATTATCAGTCTAAATACAGCTCCTGGATGTATGGATTGCAAAAGTTGTATCTTTTACTGGAAAAACAGCATAACAGGGGACAGGACGGAGCAGGACTTGTTAATCTTAAGTTTGACCTGAAACCCGGAGAAAAATACATACACCGTGTTAGGACGAATAAGAACATGCCCATCAAAAGAATTTTTGATGAAGTTGAACGGGGCCACCAAAACATAAGGAACAGAAATGCGGATTTATTGAAGGATCCTGTATGGGCTAAGAAAAATCTTCCGTTTGCAGGCGAATTGTACCTGGGGCATTTAAGGTATGGCACCTACGGGGTGAACAATATAGAATATGTCCATCCGGTTATGAGGGAAAACAACTGGAAGTCAAGAAATCTTGTGCTTGCCGGAAATTTTAATCTTACCAATGTGGATGAATTGTTTCAGCTTTTAATTGACCTGGGGCAGCATCCCAAGGATTTTTCAGATACCGAAACGGTTCTTGAAAAAGTGGGACATTTTTTGGATGAGGAAAACCAGTTGCTTTTCCGGCAATATAAAAATGAGGGCTATGATAATAAGAAAATATCCGAACTGATTGCTGAGAATATCAGCATAAAGAAGATTCTGCAGTCTTCAAGCAAGGATTGGGATGGAGGATATTCCATTGCCGGGATGGTAGGTCATGGGGATTCATTTTTTATGCGGGATCCAAGAGGTATCCGGCCTGCCTTTTATTACTGGGATGATGAAATTGTGGTTTGTGCTTCAGAGCGGCCGGTTATTCAGACTGTAATGAATGTTCCTGCTGAACGGGTAAAGGAAGTTTCTCCGGGTAATGCGCTAATTATTAAAAAGAACGGGAAGGTCTCCGAAGAAGAGATACGGGTCCCTGAAGAAAGAAAATCATGTTCCTTTGAGCGGATTTATTTTTCCAGGGGAAGTGACAAGTATATATACAAAGAACGGAGAAAACTTGGTGAATTGCTTGTGCCCGATGTCCTTGGAGCCATAGATTATGACCTGGATAACACCGTTTTTTCATTTATCCCCAATACTGCGGAAATAGCTTATTATGGAATGCTCCACGGGCTGGAAACTTATCAGTTGGATAACAAGAAAAAAGAGATCCTGAAAAACAAGGATAAACTGGATGAGGAGTACCTGGATGAGCTTCTGACCAAGAAGATCCGTGTGGAAAAAATAGCCATAAAAGATGTCAAGCTCAGGACTTTCATTGCTCAGGAGACCGGCCGTAAAGATCTGGTGGGTCATGTGTATGACGTTACTTATGGTATCGTGAATAAAGGTGTGGATAATCTGGTGATTGTTGACGACAGCATAGTCAGGGGTACCACTTTGCGGGAGAGCATTCTGCAGATTCTTGACCGGCTGGAGCCTAGGAAAATTGTGGTGGTCTCTTCATCCCCTCAGATCAGGTATCCCGACTGCTATGGAATAGATATGGCCAAACTTGGGAATCTGGTGGCATTTCAGGCTGCCATCTCGTTGCTCAGAGAACGGAGAATGGAGCGTGTGATCAATGAAGTGTATAAGAAGTCCAAGGAACAGGAGAACCTGCCTAAGGAGGAAGTAGTCAATTATGTAAGGGATATTTATAAGCCTTTCTCTCCTGAAGAGATTTCGGATAAAATCAGTTCTCTGCTGAAAGCAGAAAACATCAATGCGGAGGTGCAGATTGTGTACCAAAAAGTAGAGAATCTCCATCGGGCGTGCCCCAACGATACGGGTGACTGGTATTTTACAGGTCAGTATCCCACTCCGGGAGGTAACAAGGTGGTTAACAGGGCGTTTATAGATTTTATTGAAGGCCGCGACAGAAGAGCCTACTGATATTTTCTCTGTTCTTCCCTGAACGACTCTACGTGTCTTTCCTTCTTCTTGGGATAAATATCACTTATCGTGATCATTATACCTGTTTCTTCCACATGGCCAAAGCCCTTGTTAAGGGCGGTACCGAATATTTTCATGGTGCGCGACAGGTTCATATAGGCATTGATCAGAGGAGGTATGTTTTCGCCCAGCTTCCTTACTTCCTGGGAAAGAAGTTTCACATTCTCCTCATAACTGTCACCGGAGAGTGTTTTTTCCAGTTCCTGCTTATCCGTGCTGATTTCTTCCGGGTTTTTCGGATGTACCAAATCATACGCATCGAAGAACTCCTTGTGTAGAAAATAAAGAATCAGATCCCGGGCTTTTTGATTGAAGTGGGAATACATGGTAACTTTTCCAAAAAAGTATTCATTGTTGGGATTTTGCACCACAAGGGCACCAAGCCCATCCCATAAATTGTCAAGGGCATAGAGGGTTTTTCTCGCAGAACCTGTTGATTGAAACCTAGGCTGAATAAACGATCGGCCTAACTCTATGGTATAGGGGAGATACTCTTTCACAAATTTGTCAGAGAAATGAAAAAGTTTATGGGTAGCCAGGTCTTCGGGTTTTGTATTCTTATCGCAAACTTTATAACGGTAGCCACCCAGAATTTCTTCTTCTTTCGGATCCCATGAAATTAGCTGCTTGTAAGGACTCTCAGCATAATCAAATTTGTCCAGATCGAGTTCTTTTCCTGTTCCTCCACCGGCTGACCTGAAGGTAACCTCCCTCAGTCTTGCAATTTCTCTCAATGTGGTTGGTGAATCATGGTAAGTTACTATATACAGCTCATTATTGCCGTAATTGGTGTGCCGCAGGAATTTATCGGAGGTCAATTCCTTTTTAATCTCTGACTTTTCAACCGGACTGATGATATCTTGCATATTTATTGTTTAAGGGCGAATTTACGAATTCATTAAGATTCTTCAGGAACAAATTCCTTGTTCTTATCATTTTTTAACTGGTAAACATGCTCTTTTATTTTCTGTGCCCATTGTTTCGGCATATATCTTTTATCCAGAAAGGTGTATGGTATTGGTTTGCCAAAAGTTATTACGATGTTCTTATCCTGTTGTTTGAACATCTCATTGGGTAAAAAGAACATTTCAATATTGTTTTTTATCCCGATCCATTCCCGGATTCTTGCAAAATTATAGAAAAAGTTGGAGTTTCTTCCGCTGATGTGAACGGGAATGATGTCCCTCTGATGAGTTTTTGCCTTGTTGATGAAACTTTTGTGCCATTCCAGGTCAACAATTTTGCCGTTTATTTTTCTTGAACATAAACCGGCAGGAAAATTCAGAATTTGCGCATCAGACCTGTAGGTTTCCTCAATCTTTCTTACGTAATCTGAAGATTGTTTTCCATGCTTGTTAACAGGAACAAATATGGTTTTCAGGTTTTCAATGTTCAGCAGGATGTCGTTAACAATGAACTTGACATTGGGATGGATGTCTCCCACTTCCTTGCCGAAGGCCAACCCGTCAAGTCCGCCCAGAGGGTGGTTGGCTACAAAGATATACCGACCTTCCCGTGGTATATTTTCTTTACCGTAACTTTTGATGTTGATTTCAAAATGCCTGAGCCCTGCCCTGACAAATTCAAGTCCATAAAGGTGGGAAATCTTAGGCATAATTTCATTGATCTCTTCCTCATGGATGATGTTCTTTAGATAACGGTATATAAATCCGGGAATCAGTCTGGCAACCTTTGGATTCTTCTTATGAAAAACTTCCTTGACATTAATTTTTTCTATGCCTTTTTGTTCTTCACCCATATCCTTTTTTTATGTCATAAAAATAGAATGCGTAAAATTATAAAATTTTCTTCAATCAGACAATTTCAATTTGTTTAAATGATTGATAGATGGCTTTTTATTTCTTTATTCACGAAAAAGGATGGAAAAAGTTTTCAACAAAGTGGTAAAAAATGGTTCAAAGTGGTTGCGAGTGGTAATATTTTCTTTATATTTACATACTAATTTTAGGTGTAGTGTATGGCCACGTTTATAGGTGATTATACTTGCAAAGTGGACGCAAAGGGGAGAATCACCTTCCCCTCGGCTTTTAAGAAGCAAATGGCTTCTTCAGAGGGTGATCATTTTGTGGTCAAAAAGGACATCTTCGAGAAATGTCTGGTTCTTTATCCCATGGAGGAATGGGACAGACAAAACCGGCTGATCAGGGAAAAGATCAATCCTTACGATAAAGAGCACAACAGGTTTCTCAGAAATTTTTACCGGGGCACGGCTGAAGTTTCCCTGGATGGGAACAGCAGGTTGCTTATACCCAAAAGGCTTCTGAATACGGTGGAAATTTCGAAAGAGGTGATCATGGCCGGTCAGGATGGGAAAATTGAAATCTGGGCGAAGCATTTGTATGAGCAAATGCAGGAATCCGAAGATGATTTTGCCCAACTGGCACAACAAATTATGGGTAATGATTCAAATGCAGAATAGGGAGAAAAAAGATTATGTTTCATCAACCGGCATTGGTTGAGGAAAGCGTTCAGGGGCTGAATATAAGGTCCGGGGGGATTTATGTTGATGCGACATATGGCGGGGGAGGTCATGCCTGGAGGATCATTGAAAAGATTGAGGATGGGAGTTTGATAGCTTTTGATCAGGATGCAGCAACCTGGGAAAATTTGATTGAGGATAACAGGCTGTTTTTTATTAATCACAATTTCAGATATATGAAAAATTTTTTAAAATATCTGGGATTTAATCAGGTTGACGGAATATTAGCCGATCTTGGAGTTTCCTCGCATCATCTGGATGCTCCTGAACGGGGCTTTTCTTTTCGCTTTGAGGCTCCACTGGATATGAGGATGAATCAACAGGCTCCACGAACTGCCCGTTATGTCATAAATTCCTATTCTGCCAATGGCCTGAATGAAGTGTTCAGGAATTACGGCGAGATCAAAAAAACCCGTTATCTTGTGGATGCCATACTGGAAGGGAGGCAAGAAAAAGAAATAACCACCACCTCAGAACTGGTAAGTGTACTGGAACCATATATTCCTTTTAAATACAGGAATAAATTCCTGGCTAAAATTTTTCAGGCACTTAGGATAGAGGTTAACAGGGAAATTGAAAACCTGAGGAGTTTTCTGAAACAAAGCCTGGAAATGCTGAAAAGCGGTGGCAGACTGGCGGTGATTTCCTATCATTCAGTAGAAGACCGCACCGTTAAGAATTTTATGAAAAGTGGCCGCTTTAGCGGGGAATTGGAAAAGGATTTCTATGGCAATGTTAAAACACCGTTTGTTTTGGTGAACAAAAAGGTTATTGTGCCTTCGGCGGAAGAGATCAGACACAATAACCGGGTAAGAAGTGCCAGATTAAGAATTGCAGAAAAGCTTTAGTCAACTATGAAAAAGAAAAAAAACATAGAATTTATTGATGAATCCCAGGAACGAAGCGAACTGAAACGGATTGGCTCCCTCAAGGGAATACTGGGAGGCTCGTTTTTTACGCGTGAGAAGGTTGTAAAACAATTGCCTTACATTCTTTTTCTTACTTTTCTGGCTTTCATTTATATTGGCAACAGGTATCATGCTGAAAAACTGGTGAGGCGGAATTCACGACTTCAGGATGAAGTAAAGGAGCTTAGGGCAAAGGCCATTACTACTTCAGCCGAATTAATGAGGCTGAGCCAGCAGTCACAGGTCATTAAACTGATCAGGAAAAAGGATATGGGGCTGAGACAATCGGTGGCTCCGCCCAAGAAGATTGTTGTAGATAGTGAAGAATAGAAATGCCGTTAAAGAGAGACATATTGTGGCGCGTTGGGGTGGTATATATTCTTATACTGCTTATGGGACTTATGATTGCAGCTAAGATCTTTTATTTACAGGTATTTCAGGGTAAAGAGCTTAGCGAAAAGGCACAGAAGCTGACTCTTAAAACCGAGATGGTGGAGTCGAACCGGGGAGATATATATTCAGCCAACGGCAGGTTGCTTGCAAGCTCTGTTCCTTTTTACGAGATCAGGCTGGATACGCGCAGCACAGGTTTGCAGATAGATGGCAAAACCTATTTCAGTAAACTGGATACGCTTGCAAGGGAAATGGCAGAGTTGTTTCGTGACCAGTCCGCTGCTGAGTACCGCCGGGAATTATACAGGGCGAGAAAGCAAGGGGAACGGTTTTATCTGATTAAGGAAAGGGTCAATTATAAAGAACTTAAAGAACTGAAAACTTTTCCGTTGTTTCGGAAAGGACGATATAAAGGCGGATTCATTGTGATACAAAAGGATTTGCGCATACAGCCCCATGGCAATTTGGCCTCCCGTACCATTGGTTATACTACCGACTGGGAAGGCGGAAATATTGTAGGTATTGAAGGGGCCTACGACAAATATCTCAAAGGATCGAAAGGCGTTCGGTTGATGCGCAGGATACAGGGAGGTGTATGGATTCCGGTGGGAGATGACAATAAGGTGGAGCCCAGAAGCGGGAAAGATGTGGTATCTACTCTAAATATCAACATTCAGGATGTAGCTGAAAGTGCCCTCAGGGAACAGTTGATTGAACATAATGCCGACCATGGAACTGCCGTTTTAATGGAAGTGAATACAGGTGAAATCAGAGCGATTGCCAACCTTGGAAAAACCGATGAAGGAAATTACAAGGAAATATACAATTATGCGGTGGGAGAAAGCCGGGAACCCGGTTCTACGTTCAAGCTGGCATCCATGATGGCCGTACTGGAGGATAATTATGTCAGCCTTGATGATACCGTAGATACAGAAGACGGGGTGGTCTACTATTACGACAAGCGTTTATCAGATGTGAAACCTGGGGGTTATGGAAAAATTCCAGTAAGGGAGGCATTTATCCATTCCTCCAATGTCGGGATGTCCAAGATCATCACGCAAAATTACAGAAACAAACCCAATCAGTTCATTGACCGGCTGTATAGCATGAACCTGGATGAAAAGCTTGGACTGGAGATCAAAGGTGAAGGAGAACCCCGCATTAAATATCCGGGTGACAAATATTGGTCGGGAATTTCACTACCGATGATGTCGATAGGTTATGAGGTTAGGCTGACCCCATTACAGATTCTCACCTTTTACAATGCTGTAGCCAACAATGGGAAAATGGTCCAACCCATGTTTGTTAAACAAGTCAAGGAACATGGCAAGCTGGTAAAATCCTTTGATAACAAGATTATCAATCCTGCAATTTGTTCTCAGTCTACCATCCGGAAGGCTCAGAAGCTTCTTGAAGGCGTGGTACAGAAAGGAACTGCCCGAAATCTGCGCAATACCAATTTCAGGGTTGCAGGTAAAACCGGTACAGCCCAGATTGCCAACGAAAAGTACGGCTATATGAAGGAATCGGGAATTAGCTACCAGGCTTCTTTTGTCGGGTATTTTCCTGCCGACGATCCCAAATATTCCTGTATTGTTGTGGTCAATTCGCCCTCAAAAGATGTATATTACGGCAATGTTGTTGCCGGTCCGGTGTTCAGGGAAATTGCGGAAAAGGTCTATGCCACCAGCTTTGAAATGCATGAAGGATTAAAGCTGACTAAGAATGAGAATACCGACAAGGTTCCCTATACCAAGCACAGTCATAAAGAAGAGCTGAAAACTGTACTGCAGAATCTGGGCTTGGAGGTGAACGAAAAAGGTGTAGATTCAGAGTGGGTGGTAACAAGAAAAAAAGAGTCGCTGATAGATTTGAATAACCGTTATATAGAGGAAAATCTCATGCCCAATGTTATTGGCATGGGCGTGAAGGATGCCATATATATACTTGAAAACCTCGGATTGAATGTGAAGGTTAACGGAAGGGGAAGCATCAGGGAACAGTCCGTTGAACCCGGTGAACCAATCGATAAAGGAGATCAGGTGGTACTAACCATGACTTTCACGGAGTGAAAAAATATAATCGTATTATATCATTAAATATATCACAAACCGGTAAAAGTTGATTGTATAACTGGAATGAAGGCACTGGAAGACATAGTAGAAGGCATTGAAGTCATAGAGCGCAGGGGTACTTCTGACAAACAGATTGGCTCTGTTTGTTTTGATTCCCGTGAAGTGGAGCGGGATAGCCTGTTTGTTGCGGTCAGGGGCCTTACCGTTGACGGGCATGACTACATCTCCAGTGCAGAAAAACAAGGCGCTTCTGTGGTAGTTTGCGAAAGATTGCCTGAAAACCCTTCTGAAGCAACGACCTATCTTGTGGTTCATGATACAGCCCATACCTTGGGCCGGATAGCTTCCAATTTTTACGGAAATCCTTCAGACAAGCTTAAGCTTGTGGGTATTACAGGCACCAATGGCAAAACCACCTCAGCCACCTTGTTGTATCACTTGTTTCTTCAAAGAGGCATAAAAACCGGACTTATTTCAACCATAGCCAATTATGTTAACCAGGATCGCCTCGCTACTAAATATACTACACCCGATGCGATCAGGATCAACAGCCTGCTGAAGGATATGGTGGATCGAAAGTGTGAATATGCATTCATGGAAGTCAGCTCTCATGCACTGAAACAGGGACGCATTTCCGGGTTAAGGTTTGAAGGGGCGCTGTTCACGAATATAACACATGAGCATCTTGATTACCATAAAACCTTTGATGACTACCTGCATTCCAAAAAAATGCTGTTTGACAGTTATCTGGACTTGGATTCCTTTGCACTGGTAAATGCCGATGACCGGAATGGACATTATATGGTGCAAAATACCAGTGCTTCGGTTTATACTTTTGGTCTCAGGACTTATGCCGATTTCAAGGGAAAGGTGCTGGAAAAGCATATTGATGGCACCCTGCTAAATATAAAGGGTCAGGATCTGTGGACACAGTTTGTGGGCGAATTCAATGCCTATAATCTTGTAGGCATTTATGGGGTGGCTCAGTTATTGGGTTATGATGAGCATCAACTGCTGAAGGATATAAGTCTGCTGCAACCGGTGGAAGGGAGATTTGAGACCATTAAATTACCGGATGATAAAACCGCCATTGTGGATTATGCTCACAGCCCGGATGCCCTTGAAAATGTGTTGTCCACCATACATGATGTGCAGAGAAAGGATCAGCAGCTTATTACCGTGGTAGGAGCAGGGGGTGACCGAGATAAGACAAAAAGGCCGCAGATGGCAAGAATCGCAATTCAATATAGTTTAAAGGTGGTGCTTACATCGGATAACCCGAGAACCGAAGATCCGGCAAAGATTATTGAAGATATGTGGGAAGGCCTAGAAAAGGAAGACAAACAACGTGTGGTAAACATCACAAACCGGAAGGAGGCGATCAGGACAGCTTGTATGATGGCCGGCAGGGGCGATATCATTTTTGTGGCAGGAAAAGGTCATGAAACTTATCAGGAGATAGACGGAATACGTTATCGTTTTGATGACAGGGAAGCGATAAAAGAAATTTTTGATGACAAATAGGAGTAATTAAAATTTATTCATTCTCCGGGAGATGAAATTAGGTTTAATAATGTGATCCATATAATATGTTTTACCACTTGTTCAAATACCTGAATCAATTTGATGTACCCGGAGCGGGGCTGTTTCAGTACATATCGTTCCGCTCGGCTATGACAATCATTGCTTCACTGATCATTTCCCTGGTTTTTGGCCGTATGATTATTAACTATCTGAGCAAGCTGCAGATTGGTGAAAAAGTGAGAGACCTCGGGCTGACAGGAGAAAAAAAGAAGGCAGGAACACCGAGTATGGGAGGCATCATCATTCTGGCCTCCATCCTCATCCCAACCCTGCTTTTTGCCAACCTAACCAACATCTACGTGATATTGATGCTTATTACCACCGTTTGGCTTGGTTTTGTAGGTTTTGTGGATGATTATATCAAGATATTTAAGAAGAACAAGGCAGGCCTTGCAGGTAAGTTCAAAATAGCGGGTCAGGTAGTCCTTGGCCTTATCGTCGGTCTAACCCTGTATATGAGCGAGGATGTGATGGTCAGGAAGCAACTGAGCAAAGAAGAGGTTAAAGATAAAACTGCTGTGGAGGTGATGGAAAGATATGAAAGGATTGATGACGGAGAAAAACAATATACCAAAGATGTCAAATCTACCATAACCACCATCCCCTTCGTTAAAAACAATGAATTTGACTACAAATACCTGGTGGCATTTGCCGGTAAATACCAGGATAAGCTTGCCTGGGTGGCTTTTGTGATCGTTACCATTTTGATCGTTACGGCCGTTTCCAATGGTGCCAATCTTACCGATGGACTTGATGGCCTTGCCACTGGTACTTCTGCCATTATCGGTGCAACTCTGGGTATATTGGCTTATGTTTCCAGTAACATGGTTTATGCCAATTACCTGAATATTATGTTTATTCCTTATTCACATGAACTGGTAATCTATATTAGTGCATTTATAGGGGCAACCATTGGGTTTATGTGGTATAACTCCTATCCAGCCCAGGTTTTCATGGGAGATACCGGTAGTCTTGCACTTGGGGGGATAATCGCTGTATATGCCATCGTTATAAGGAAAGAGTTGCTCATTCCGATTTTATGCGGTGTGTTTTTTATTGAGAGCATTTCTGTGCTGCTCCAGGTTTCCTATTATAAATATACCAAACGCAAGTACGGAGTAGGCAAGAGGATATTCAGGATGGCTCCCATTCATCACCATTATCAGATGAAGGGCTATCCGGAACCCAAGATCGTTACCAGGTTTTTGATTGTAGCCATTTTGCTGGCGGTAATTACAATTGTTACACTAAAAATAAGATAGAAACCCAAAGGGTGAATGAATAACAATATAGTCATATTGGGCGCAGGCGAAAGCGGAACAGGTTCTGCTGTTTTGGCTAAAAAACAGGGATTTTATGTGTTTGTGACAGATCAGGGATTTGTGAAATCTTCTTATAAAGATATACTGGAAGATCATCATATAGCTTATGAAGAAGGAATGCACACCCAGAACGAGATTTTGAATGCCGGTGAGATCATTAAGAGCCCTGGTATTCCCGAGGATGCGGATGTTGTAGTAAAGGCCCGGGATCAGGGGATTCCCGTAATCTCTGAAATTGAATTTGCTTCGCGTTTTACCGAGGCCTATAACATTTGTATCACCGGAAGTAATGGAAAGACCACCACCACAAAGCTTATCCATCATATAATGAAAAATGCAGGATTTAATGTGGGTCTGGCTGGTAATGTGGGGAATAGTTTTGCTTATCAGGTGGCCAATGCCGATTATGACTATTATGTGATTGAGCTTAGCTCTTTCCAGCTCGACGGAATTTTCCATTTCTGCCCGGATATTGCTGTACTCCTGAACATTACCCCGGATCATCTGGACCGTTACGGGCATCAATTACAAAACTACGTTGATTCCAAGTTCCGAATCACTATGAATCTGGGTTCTGAAAACCTGTTTATATTTAATTCGGATGATGAGATCATTCAGAAAGAGCTGGAAAGGAGGGATATATTGGCTGAACGAATTCCGTTTTCCCACAAACACGCTGTGGAGTCCGGCGCTTATATTAAAGATGAAACCATGCATGTAACCTATAAAAACAGCGAACTTACTATGTCAATACATGATTTAGCATTGAAGGGGCAACACAATGCGTACAATTCTATGGCCGCTGCCATTACGGCTAAGGCACTGAACATACGTAAAGATTCGATTCGCAAGAGCCTTGCCAATTTTCAGGGCGTTGAGCATCGCCTGGAACATGTGCTGCAAGTACATGGAATCGAATTCATCAATGATTCAAAAGCCACAAATGTCAATTCTACATGGTATGCCCTGGAGAGCATGCAGACCAATCTTATCTGGATTGCCGGCGGAATGGATAAAGGCAATGATTATTCCTCCCTTTGGGATTTGGTAGCCAGGAAGGTAAAAGCCATCGTCTGCCTCGGTGTGGATAATACCAAAATTCACGATGTTTTTCAGGATATCGTCGGAACCATTGTGGATACCCAATCGGCTGAGGAAGCTGTACGCACTGCCTATTACCTGGGCAAGAAAGGAGACACCGTATTGCTGTCTCCGGCTTGTGCCAGCTTCGATCTCTTTGAGAATTACGAAGACCGCGGTGATCAGTTTAAACAGGCTGTGCGGAATCTGTAAAATCCTTTAAAAAGATCTTTTAATATGAGGGAGATACTGGCAAAATATTTTAAGGGAGATGGCGTCATCTGGGGTGCCGTCATCATGCTGTCGCTGATTTCTTTACTGGCAGTCTATAGTTCCACCGGTACACTGGCTTATCAGTCGCAGGATGCAAGCACGGCCAGCTATATTTTAAAACACTTTTCCCTGCTTGTGCTGAGCCTGGTGATCATTTTTATTGTACACAACATCCATTTTAAGTATTATTCCCGCCTTTCGCAGGTATTCCTGCTGATTGCGCTTATTCTTCTCCTGCTCACGTTATCCGTGGGAGCCAGTTACAATCAGGCCAAAAGGTGGCTTACCCTACCCGGTATAGGTCTGACCCTCCAGACTTCTGATTTTGCCAAGCTTGCCATCGTCATGTATATTGCCCGCATTTTATCGGTTAAGCAATATAGCATCCGGAGTTCCAGGGAGGTGTTGGGATACCTCTTTATTCCCACGGTATTGATATGCGGAATGATTTTGCCCGCCAACCTCTCGACGGCTGCCATACTCTTTACCACTGTGATGATCCTGATGTTTATAGGCAGGGTAAAAATAAAATATTTGCTGACACTGATGCTAACCGGCATTTTTCTTTTATCGTTGCTGATCGGGGGCATCATACTGTCCGGTGAGAAAACCCGTGTGGCAACCTGGGAGAACCGGATCGAAAGTTTTATAGATGGCGAAGAAGCAGACAATTACCAGGTAGAGCAGTCGAGAATAGCAATTGCCACGGGAGGCATATTCGGTAAAGGTCCGGGAAACAGTACTCAGCGTGATTTTCTTCCCTACGCCTATTCCGATTTTATATATGCTCTGATCGTTGAAGAATATGGATTTATCGGGGGTCTTGTGGTGCTGTTCCTTTATATGTTTTTGCTATACAGGGCGGGTGTGATCGTGAAAAAAAGCTCACGGACTTTCGGAGCCTTTCTTTCCATTGGTCTGGCATTGTTATTGGTTCTTCAGGCCATCATCAATATGGGTGTAACGGTGCATTTGTTTCCCGTGACCGGTCAAACCCTTCCTTTCGTCAGTATGGGCGGTTCATCCCTGATATTTACCAGCATTGCCATTGGCATTATATTGAATGTAAGCAGAAATGTGGGAGTTCAGAATAATCATGCTGAAAAAATTGACACAGAGGAGGTAGAAGAAAAGGTAGTTGCAGAAGATGAGTGATAAAACTTTAAATATTATCATAAGTGGAGGCGGGACAGGCGGTCATGTTTTTCCGGCCCTGGCCATAGCGGATGCATTAAAGCAAATGGATCCACAGGTGAATATCCTGTTTGTGGGTGCCAGGGGCAGGCTGGAGATGCAGAAAATACCTGAGGCGGGCTATCGCATTAAGGGTTTGCCCATTGTCGGGATACAGCGACGGCTCACCTGGAAAAACCTGTTGGTACCTTTTAAACTGGTCAAAAGCCTGATCCGCTCACGGAAGATTATTAAAGAATTTAAACCCGATGCGGTAGTAGGTGTGGGGGGGTATGCCAGTGGACCTGTTTTGAGAGTGGCCGGCAAAAAAGGCATCCCGGTGATTATACAGGAACAAAACTCCTATGCCGGTATTACCAACAGGTTGCTTGCAAACAAGGCCGAAAAGATTTGTGTAGCATACGAAAGAATGGAAAAATATTTTCCTGCGGAGAAAATTGAGCTAACCGGAAATCCGGTAAGGAACAATCTCCTTGCAGTTGCGGATAAAAAGAGAGAAGCCCTGGAGCATTTTGAGCTTTCCAGGGAGATGAAAACCATACTTATGCTGGGTGGCAGCCAGGGCGCCCGGTCGATTAACGAAAGCATCATCGGGCATCTTGGTGAATTTGAGCAGAAACCGGTTCAGCTCATCTGGCAGTGTGGCCGGAATTATTACAGCCGTGCCCTTGAGGAGGCAAAACATTTCAGCCTTCCACATGTAAGAATAGTGGATTTCATCAATCGGATGGATCTTGCCTATGCAGCAGCTGATCTCATCGTTTCACGGGCAGGTGCGGGAACGATTTCTGAGCTGGCACTGATCAAGAAACCTGTAATTTTGGTGCCGTCGCCTAATGTGGCGGAAGACCATCAAACAAGAAATGCCAGGTCGCTGGTTGATAAAAATGCGGCTGTGCTGATAAAAGATGAGGAAGCGAAAGATCTGCTGGTTAATAGAGCATTGGTGATATTGGAAGATGACAATAAAATAAAGGAATTATCGGAAAACATTGCTAATATTGCCAAACCCGATTCTGCTAAAAGAATCGCGGAGGAAGTGATCAAACTGGCTGATAAACGATAAGCAAATGAATCTGGAAAGAATAAATAGAGTCTATCTTATAGGTGTAGGGGGTATTGGAATGAGCGCCCTGGCCAGGTATTTCAACGCCCTGGGCAAGGAGGTGGCAGGTTATGACAGGGTATCCAAGCCGCTTACGCAGCAACTGGAAAAAGAGGGAGTAATCATTCATTACGATGATGAACCCGGATTGATACCCTCGGCATTCACCCAGAATAAAAAACGGACCCTGATCATCTATACTCCGGCCGTTTCAAGCGATCACAGAGAGCTGAATTTCTTCAGAGTAAATGGTTATGCCGTGCTTAAGCGCTCAGAAGTATTGGGCGAGATTTCAAAAACAAAAACCTGCCTGGCTGTTGCCGGCACACACGGCAAAACCACCGTTTCGTCTATCTTGGCTCATTTACTTAACAACAGCTTTTTGGGTTGCAATGCTTTTTTGGGCGGAATTGTAAAGAATTATGATTCCAACCTCATTGTCAATAAAAAAAGCAATCTGATGGTGGTGGAAGCGGATGAATTTGACCGGTCTTTCCTGAACCTGAGTCCGAATATGGCTTTGATCACCTCCATCGATGCGGACCATCTGGATATATATAATGATAAAGCCACTTTAAAGCAAGCTTTTGATGAATTTGCAGGCAAATTGCCCCAGAAAAGTACGCTGGTTTATCAAAAGGGATTGACATTTGACATTCCCGAAGATAAGAATTTACAGACTTATACCTATTCGCTGAAAGCCGGTGCTGACTTTTATGCTGCGAACCTCGAGATCACCGATTCAAAATACCGGTTTGATCTGGTAACGCCGAGGGAAACACTGAAAAACTTTACCCTGTCCATACCCGGGCTGGTGAATATTGAAAACGCAGTGGCAGCTATTGCCATGGCCTATCTACAAAAGGTGGACAGAGAAAGCCTTTTCAAGAACCTTTCCAGTTTTCAGGGGATACAAAGAAGATTCGATGTGCAGTTCAACCGGGAAGGTGTGGTGTATATTGACGATTATGCCCATCATCCCAGGGAGATCAGCTATACCATACAATCAGTAAGGGATTTTTATCCCGGGAAAAAGATCCTGGGCGTGTTTCAGCCACATTTATATTCCAGGACGCGGGATTTCGCCGGCGAATTTGCTGAAAGCCTGGAAGAGCTGGATGAAGTTATTCTGCTGGATATCTATCCGGCCCGTGAGGAGCCAATTGAAGGAGTTACCTCTGAAATCATACGGAAAAACATTGAAAAAACCCCGGCTACATTATGTTCCAAAAGTGATTTGCCGGAGATGCTCCGCAAGAAGGATCTAGAAGTGTTGATCACCATGGGCGCAGGAGATATTGACAGGATGGTGAAGCCTATTAATGATCAACTAAAAGAACGTTATGGAGAAGAGGAAGAATAAATTTATATTGTTCATTATAAATTATATGCAGGATCATTGAATAAAATAAAAAACATAACACTCTGGTTGGGGATTTTGCTCTACCTTGTCCTTTCTCTCTCATTTACCGGGGAGAAAAGGAAGAATACCATTTGCAGCAAAATCCAGGTAAATGTGGTGGACAGCCTCAGGGATCAGTTTGTCACTCCGGAGAAAATCAGGGATTATCTGCATGATCTGGATATGAAGGTGCTTGGGGAGCCTGTTAAGAATATAAACATACGTACACTGGAAACCTATTTAAATGAAAGGGATAATATAAAGGAAACAGAAGTTTACTTCACGGCCGATGGGAATCTCCATTTGGAGATAGACCAGCGCAATCCAATTGTAAGGGTTATTAATGAACGCGGACAGAGTTATTATATCGACGATGAAGGTGCCATTGTACCATTTTCCGGTAATTATTCATCTCACGTGCTGGTTGCCACCGGTGAGATTAAAGAGTTTTTCGAGGTGGCCAGGAAAGAATGGCTTACATGCCCGGAAAATAAAGAAAAGAACAAGAATTATTCCATCTGTGAAATCTATGAGCTGGCGAAGTTCATTCACAATGATCCTTTCTGGGAGTCGCAAATTGAGCAGATATACCGGAATGAGAAAGGGGAATATGAGCTGATACCCCGGGTTGGCGGTCATCTGATCCTTTTTGGGGCCTTTGAGGATTACAGGGAGAAATTCCGGAACCTAAGAGCCTTTTACAGGAAAGGGCTTAACAATGTGGGATGGAATCAATATCTGAAGATCAACTTAAAATACGATAATCAAATAATCTGCACAAAACGATAATCAAAATGAGTCATAACGAACATCTTGTTGCTGCGGTAGACATAGGAACAACCAAAGTTGCTTCAATCGTTGGTAAAATGAAGGATAACGGCAAGGTTGAAATTATGGGAGTGAGCAAAACTCCTTCTACCGGAATCAAACGCGGGGTTGTCCAGAATATCGATGAAACAGTGAGTGCCATCAAGAAGACCGTTAATGAGGTTCAGTCTTTTTCAGGTGTCACGTTTACCAGTGTTTTCGTCGGTATCGCGGGGCAACATATCAAAACCATCCGGAACAGGGGATACATCAACCGAAATTCTTCCGAGGATGAGATAACCAGGGAAGATATTGAAGCCCTCATTAAAGAGATGTACAACATCTCGATCGATGTGGGGGAGGAGATCATCCATGTGTTGCCCCAGAATTTCATTGTGGATAATGAAACCGGCATAAAGAACCCGGTTGGTATGCTGGGCCGGCGGGTAGAGGCCAATTTTCATATTGTGATCGGACAGATTACCTCAGCCAGGAACATTGACAAGTGCATCAACAAAGCAGGACTTACTCTGAATGAACTGATCCTCCAACCCCTGGCTTCCTCCACGGCCATACTGACAGACGATGAGAAGGAAGCCGGAGTGACGCTGGTGGATATCGGCGGAGGCACCACCGATGTGGCGGTGTACTATGACGACATCATCCGTCATACAGCTGTGATTCCTTTCGGAGGAGATGTTGTGACTAAGGACATTAAGGAGGGATGTTCCATCCTCCAGCGCCAGGCTGAATTGCTAAAAGTACAGTATGGTTCGGCCCTGGGAGATCTGGCCAGAGAGGATGAGGTGGTTTCCATACCCGGCATAAGCGGGAGAGAACCTAAGGAAATATCCCTGAAAAGCCTGGCCTATATCATTCAGTCAAGGATGGAGGAGATACTCAATGCCGTGCTTTATGAAATTGAAAATTCCGGATATTATGACCGTTTAAGTGCTGGCATTGTCGTTACAGGTGGAGGCGCCTTGATGAAAGATCTGCCTCAATTGGTGAAATTTGTCACCGGGATGGATGTCCGGTTGGGGTATCCGACAGTAAAACTGGCCTCAGAGAGCGTGCAGGAAGTCAATGATCCTATTTTTTCTACCAGCGTAGGACTTGTATTGGAGGGATACGAAATATATCAGCAGAACAAGGAGAAATACGAGGAACAGAAAGAGCAGGAAAAAGAGCCGGAAGAGGAAAACGAGCCACTGGAACAGGAAGGGGAGAAAAGGAATTTATTCTCCAAAATTAAGGATGCCTTTAATGACATATTCGAGGAGAACGACACAGAAATGTAAGCTATAGCTCAAAAACTCATTTTGATTATAAAAATATTGTAAAATCTGCAAACACAATATTATGGTTGAAGAAAGACTAATGAATTTCGATCTGCCGGTAGATGGTTCTTCCATTATTAAGGTTGTTGGAATTGGCGGCGGCGGAGGCAATGCCATCAATCACATGTACAACCAAGGCATAAAGGATGTCAATTTTATTGTATGCAACACCGATGCCCAGGCCCTTTCCAGGAGCCCTGTATCTACGAAGATCCAGCTTGGCGAATCCCTCACCGAAGGCCGCGGTGCTGGCAACAAGCCTGAGATTGGCAGGCAGGCCGCTATAGAAAACCTTGATGATGTGATGGAAGCACTGAGCAGCAACACCAAAATGGTGTTTCTCACTGCAGGCATGGGAGGTGGCACCGGCACGGGTGCCATTCCCATTATAGCCAAAGCTGCTAAAGAACAGGGTGTACTTACCGTAGCCATAGTGACCATTCCATTTCGCTTTGAAGGCCAGCGGAGGATTAACCAGGCCATAGAGGGCATCCACGAACTCGGCCAGCATGTGGATTCCCTGCTGGTCATCAACAATGAAAAGCTGCGCGAGGTGGCCGGGAATATGAAGCTCTCCGAAGCCTTCTCACATGCCGATAATATACTTGCAGCTGCTGCAAAAGGCATTGCAGAGATCATCACCGTTCCCGGCTATGTGAATGTTGACTTTGCCGATGTGCATACCGTACTTGCCGACAGTGGTGTCGCCCTGATGGGCACAGGCATGGCTGAAGGGGAAAACCGCGCTACAAAGGCCATAGAGGAAGCCCTGACCTCGCCTTTGCTCAATGACAACGACATTACCGGAACAGAAAATATCCTGCTCAACATCAATTCGGGGAATGAGGAGATTACGATGGATGAAATCGGAGAGATCACCGATTACATCAATGCCGAAGTGGGAGCCAATCCGAATATTATCTGGGGCACCGGTACCGATGAAACCCTTGAGAACAATGTCAGTGTGACCATCATCGCAACTGGATATGAGGACAACAGCATCCCCGAGTTGTATGCCAAGAAAACCTATAAAAGGAAGGTTACACTGGGAGATGGAAGTCAGGTTGGAGAAACCGTGGAATATCCACAATACAGCAGAAACGAGGAAGACCAATCCGAAGATTCAGGAAGCAAGCAGAGAACTTTCGATTTCGATATCCATAACGAGCACGACGAAGAGCAGTTTATTGTGAAACACAAGAAAGAAAAGGATTCCGGTGATGAGAAACAAGCACCCATGGGAAAGGACGAGATGCTGGAAAAGCTCAGGGAAAACCGTGAAAACTCCGCCGGTGAATCCAAAAATGTGCTGCGGGATCTGAAGAACATTGAAGCCCTTGAAAATGAACCAGCCTACAAGCGAAAGAAAATCAGGATCGACCAGCCAAAATACAGCAACGACTCCAAAGTATCGCGGTATACTCTTTCTGAGGACGATACGGATGAGGAAGGAAGGAAAAAGACAAGATTAAAGGAAAACAATTCATATCTGCACGACAACGTTGATTAATTTAGGATGAAACCATGATCATAACCAATACGGAACATATTGCAAACAAAGAAATGACCAATTTTCGAAATTCAAAACGCTAAAGGTGAGGGTTTGGATATTTGAATTTTTTGTTTGGTGCTTATTTGAGATTTGAAATTTGGCATTTGTTATTTGTCATAAGTTTCTGGTAAATAATAATGAGATGATTTGTAAAATGCAAAATGTTAACTAAAAAAACAATAATATTATGACCATACTTCAACAAATAGAATCTGAAATCAAAGAAGCGCTCAGGAACAAACAAAAGGAGCGCCTGGAAGCATTGCGTTCCATTAAAACAGCGATATGGAAGGCAAAAACGGAGAAAGCTGCCGACCAGCAGCTCTCCCAGGAAGAAGAGATTCAGGTGTTACAAAAACAACTGAAACAGCGCAAGGAGTCGGCTGAGATTTATGAACAGCAGCACCGCTTCGAGCTCGCAGAGGCCGAGAGAAAGGAAGCGGAGGTGATACAGGAGTTTCTGCCTCAGCCCCTGAGCGATGAGGAGCTTACAGAAGCGATTAGAGGGATCATCGAGGAGGTAGGAGCTACTTCCATGAAAGATATGGGCAAGGTAATGGGCATTGCCAACCGTCAGCTTGCAGGAAAGGCTGAAGGCAAGGTCATCGCCGATAAGGTAAAATCCATGCTTTCCGGAGAGTAAATATATGTTATAATTGATTGTTTTTTGGTTATATCAAGAAGTCTGTTTCTGCGCCCGAAAGGGCTGGTTTGTCTTAATATAAGTAATTCTGCATTTCCCGGATTCCGCCATGAATCCGGGAAATTTTTCTGCCAGGACCGGCCGGAACTCTATAAAAATGATTGAATTGGGTAAAATTTAACCTTCCACTAAATCTAAACCAGAGTAATGAACCTCAAACTTTAAACATTCAATCATTCATGCATTTTTTCCATCCAATCACTCAATCACTCAATCACCCAATCATCCAATTCCATCTGTCATGGGACAATCATCCATGATTCACTCATTCACTCATTCCTTCATTGAACCATAACCCCTGCCGCAAATCTCCCACACGGGTTACCCAACCTGCGGGCCGAGAAAAAGGTTTCATGACTTTCAAAGGTGCATATGCGGGCCTGTTCGATATGATCCTCCTTTAATCCTCCAATGAGGAGTTGTTGCCGGTTGGCCTCCCACAGATCAAGCAAGGCTTTACCATGATTCTGCATCTGAAGCACCGAACCATCGTGGATATAAGTGTTGTTTTGTACCGCCTTCACCACATTGTATCCGACCTGGTAGTTTTCCGGTCCGATGGAAGGTCCGATGCCAGCCAGTATGTTTTGGGACCTGCAGCCGAACTGTTCTTTCATCACGTCCACCGCTTCAAGGGTAATGGACTGCACCGTGCCGCGCCACCCTGCATGAACGGCTGCCACCACTTTTTTTTGGGGGTCATACAGCAAAAGGGGAACACAATCGGCAGTGAGCACCGAGAGGCAAATCTCCGGCAAACCGGTCACCAGGGCATCGGTTTCGGTGATGCGTGCCTTAAGATCCTCGTAGCTGCTGATCACCCTAACATTTGCGGTGTGTGTCTGTCCCGGGAAAAGCATCATTCCGGGGGTAATTTCCAGCTCCCGGGTCAGCCGCCTGCGGTTTTCCAGTACATGTTCCTTGCGGTCGCCAGCTGTGTAGCTCTGATTGAAGGTGGAATAAATTCCTTCACTAACCCCTCCGAACCGGGAAGTAATATAATGTAGTATGTCCTTTTCCTGCTTCAGCAGCTTAAACTGCCACAGCGGTATATGAAATCTGGTTGTTTGGATCATCATGCCTGGTATTTTGAACCGGCAAATTAACAAAAATACCTTCAGGGATTGACAACGACAGGGGGATATTTTCGGATCAAGTGCCTTTTCTTGATAGAGCGGAGAGCATAGAGCGCAGTGCTCAGAGCAAAGAGTAAGAAGTTTAAGGTTTGATGTTTCAGGTTTAAGGTTAATGCATGAGCAGAGAGCATAGGGCATGGGGCGAAGAGCGAAGAACGCGCATAGTATCCCGGTTCTCAGGCCGGGAACTGACATTTAGAGGATTGCAACCAAATGACAACCTAGTGACTTAATGACCATCAATGACAATAATATGACATTTTCGTCAAACTTTCAAACAACCAAACATTTTTAACATTCAATCATTCAATCATGGCTCCGCCCCGGCTCAATAAAATAGCATTCCTCTCGTTATGGCAATGGACAGGCAAAAATTGCAGACGGGCCTGTTGCATGTGTGATTAATTTATTACATTTGCACTACCATAAATAAGTGGAAAACCCACCAAAACAGGGTCGTGTGGCCGAGGGGCTTAGGCGCCGGTCTGCAAAACCGGTTACGGCGGTTCGAATCCGCCCACGACCTCATAAAATTATCGCAATCGATGATATTTTAATTGGTTACGGTTTTTGTTTGGAGAATAATTTACCTTTCCTTTCCTAAAATATTCCAATGCGATCACGGATCTCTCCCGCATGTTTTGGAACAAAACATCCATCTTGTAAATCATGTTCATCTTGTCGGGTAGCGGCTATGACTGGAAATACCGCCTGAGAGGCTTTAAGTTTGTACACAGGATGCAGCCTTCTGTTTTCTCGAAGAGACTAACCCTCTTCCCGGAGAGACTCGCTATCTTCTCAATGGGATTCCCAGTCCATTCGGGGTAACTCGCTGGCTACTCTGGGGGATTCCCTGTCTTCTCGGGTTATTATCTTTTCTTGCTCTGACAATAATTTTTTGAAGTAAGGAATTGCAGCGTAAGCAAAAATATTGAGGGGAAGCTTTAGATAATATATCAATCTTATGATTATGAAAAACAACTGTTACAAATTAATGGTCACACTTTTTCCTGCATAAACTCCCCGGGGCAGTTCCACAACAATGTCACTCACACTTTCTTCTTCATTCCATACAGTCTGAAAGTTATCTCCGCTTTTTTCTATCCGGGAAGAAACTGAGAGATGTATTTCACTCAGCTCCCGGTTTGGATCGGCCACGGAAATTTCAGTAATCTTATCACTGTCAGTTTTTATCATCACCATTCCCGGACTGTCGCAGGTAAGTTTCAAATCTGGTGAAATTTGAATTTCACCCGCCTTGTAAAAAACAGCCTGGCAAATACCCAGTGCTGAATTTTTTACAGCCTGTTTCTCCGGTGTATTGGCAATCACTTCAATATTCTTTCCTGAAGTGTTGTTTTCCAGACTTTCAACGGTTGTGGCCGGAACAACTATATACTGATAACGCTCCCCGTTCGGTCTTTCTCCATGTTCAAGCCAAAGTTTAAATACATCGAGACTGATTTCATCCTTTGGGGAATCAGACTGTTTGTTGATGTCATACCAACTACCCGTTTGGTTACGACTGGAAAGATTAATGTCGGTGGATTCAGGAAACAGATAACCCACTCCATTGTGGAAAACCCATTGAGTATTCTGAAACTCGTGGGTCCCCGGAGTTATTTCCTGATTTTGATCATCGACCATTGCCGTCACATCCCCTTTCAGCAAGCACTGGTTGACAGTAGTCACAACGGGACGGCTGCTTTGGCAGTTGATACCTGCTCCCAGACAAACATATTCATCCTCAAAAAAGAACCAGGATTTTTTGGCCTCCAAAGGATCGTGCGGGCTTTTAAAATTAAAAGCTGCAGCTCCATAATGCCCGTTAGTAACTCCTCCGGCAAAGTCTGTGAGCCCGGGTTTTTGTATTTCGCCGGGAGAAGGAAGCTCAGGCTTTTGCATCACCGTTGCACCGGGAATTTTCTGCCAGTCAAACGCGGGGAATATATTACAATATTCATCACCGCGGAGATAAACAAAATTAGAGCCATCGGCCAGATGGTGGTTCTTTAGTCCTTCACTGTTGTAAGGCACTTCCATGTTG
>CAYNPZ010000027.1:0-31780 GCA_964399175.1 uncultured Bacteroidales bacterium
ATTAACGTAAAATGTTCCACGTGGAACAAAGCCATATACTGTTATTCTTTTACCAGTTTAATGTTATCCCTTTGGTATTCGCCGGTTAATATGTTTGTGTATAATTGCCGGTCATTAACTACTTGAAGTGATTTGTCGTATTGCCCGTCATCCTCCAGGTTGGCCCTGATTTTGCCACGCTGGTAATAATAGCGTCCGGCAATCTCTTCTTCGAGCAACTGTTTGATGGATGATTTAAACCTTTCCAGATCTTTTTCCTTGTTGGGGCTCAGTTTTTCTTTCAATTCATTCAATTCGGAACTGGATTGAGTATAATATTTTTCTTTTTTGGCCGTCTCAACCAGCTCGCTGAGCTTTTTCTGGCTTCGGGTGGTATAGTCCCACGATTTGTTCATGATGAACTCTTTAAAGTTCAGGTAAATCGATTCATTGACCTCATATTGGTCTACCGGAGGTATGGTATCGTGATCTACCGTAAAGTGGGTAGCAAAATCAAAAATCAGGTTGTTGGAAAGCAAACTGGCTTCAATTTGGTTTAGATTTTGTTGTTTAACAGCTATATCAGGCCGGATCCCACCTCCATCATAAACTTTTCTGTTGTTTCTGGTGGTAAATTCCTGGATCAGTGAATCGGGAATCTCTCCCACGCTGCCGTCTTCATTCCGGTTGGAATAATCTTTTGCCTGAATGCAACGGCCGCTCGGGATATAATACTTCGCTGTGGTCACCTTAAGTTTGGAGTTGTAGCTGAGTGGCCGGGTTGTCTGAACCAGGCCCTTACCAAATGTACGCTGGCCGATAATCACGCCACGGTCATAATCCTGGATGGCCCCTGCTACAATTTCCGAAGCCGAAGCTGAAATCCGGTTGACCAAAACGGACAGTCGGATGTTTGTATCCAGCGGCTGGTTTTCTGTAATGTATTGTTCATTCCATTTCTTGATCCTACCTTTTGTGCTTACGATCTCCCTGCCTTTCGGAATGAATACATTGGCAACATTTACGGCTTCCATAAGCAAACCGCCGGGATTATTTCGTAAATCCAGTATCATGGCATTGAGCTCATGATCCTTATTCAATTCCTTAAAGGCACTTCTTACTTCCTGGCCTGCATTCCGGGTAAATTTTGAAAGGCGAATGTAGCCGACTCCATTTTCTTCATCGGCCATTCCTTTATAAGCCACGCTGTTGATGTGAAGATCGTCTCTTACCACTTCTTTTACCAGCGGCTCATCACGGCCAACCCTTTCAATGGTTATTTTTACCCTGGTTTCAGGAATGCCCTTCAGCTCATCACTTACCTTATTCAACTCCCAGCCTTTGATGGACTGCTCGTTGATCTTTTTTATGACATCGCCGGTTTTCAGTCCCGCTTTATCTGCAGGAAAACCCTTGTAAGGCTGTGAAATGACGGCATAATCGCCTTCTTTTCGAATCAGCGCCCCGATGCCCCCATAATTTCCGGTAGTCATAAACTTAAAATCGTCCATTTCCTTCTCAGGAATGTATTTGGTATACGGATCCAGACTGTTCAACATGGATTCGATGCTTGTTTCAACAAGGTTTTCCGGGTTGGTTTCCTCCACATAAAAAATGTTGAGCTCCCTGAACAGAGAATGATAAATCTCCAGACTTTTGGCGATCTTGAAATCGTCTTTGTTGTTGAAACCAAATAGCGCAACTGCACCAAGAAGGATAATGCCAATGACCCACTTCGTTCTTCCAAACTTTTTCATTTTACTGTACATTTTGAAATTCAAAAATCCAATATAGAAAAACCAATCATCATATGTT
This sequence comes from uncultured Bacteroidales bacterium, assembly GCA_964399175.1. Lineage (GTDB taxonomy): Bacteria > Bacteroidota > Bacteroidia > Bacteroidales > UBA12077 > JAGXLC01. The sequence goes on from CAYNPZ010000027.1 coordinate 1,795, forward strand.
TTATGATGCAAAGGCAAATTTAATCTGCTTCATTTATAAAAACAACAAAATGCTTACTGTGTTTTTTCTGCAATGGCTTTTTTAAGTATCTCAAAAGTTTTTTTCATGCCATCCTCAATTCTATCATAATGCAATTCCTTTGCCGGCGTATAAATAATTAAAAGGGATAACTTAAATGGATAGAGAGCCATTTCCTGCCTGAACTGATCTTTGTTGAGCCGGAAAGCTTCCCGCATTCTCCGCCGGATTGTGTTTCTTTTAACTGCTTTTTTGAATTTTCTTTTGGGTACACTGAAAGCAACTTCCATTTGAAAAGAACCACTATGTTCAATTTTTGATACGCTCCACATAACACGAAACGGGTATTTCAGGAAAGTATTTCCTTCCTTTACCAGTTCAGCGATCTGTTTTTGACTTGATAACCGTTCGTGCTTTTTGAGCGTGCTCATGTGATATTCTATTTTATAGTTTAAGGCTTTATTAACCCAACATCCGGAATAATTTCCGTACTTTTTCAACCCCTAATAAAAAAGGTTACCCGTAAAAAGGTAACCTTTCATTTAGTTTTAATATGTTTGATTATGTTTTATTTTTCACTCCCATTCTCAATAAATTGCTCGATGGCCATGGTCATGGACGGTGCTTCAGAAGTCGGAGCCTTTAGATCGATCCTCAGCCCTGCATCCTTACATGCCTTGGCTGTTTTTGTTCCGAAAGCAGCAATCTTGGTGTGGTTCTGATTGAACTCCGGAAAATTTTCCATCAGCGATTTGATGCCAGATGGACTGTAAAAAACCAGCATGTCGTAATTAACACTTGAAAGATCGGTCAGGTCAGAACACACTGTTCTATAAAAAATTGCCTTGGTGTATTTGATCCTGTTTTTATCCAGTTTCCTTGGTATTTCTTCCTTGTGGCTGTCGGAAAGCGGAACCAGAAATCTTTCCTTCTTGTGTTTTTTTATGATGGCCAATAGATCGTTGAAATCCCCGTTTCCGTAGAATATTTTTCTTTTGCGGTAAACAATATATTTTTGTAGATAGAAGGCGGTAGCTTCACTGGTGCAAAAATATTTCATTGAATCAGGGACGTTGACCCTCAGTTCATCACATATCCTGAAAAAATGATCAATAGCCGTCCTGCTTTTAAAAATGATGGCGGTATGATCAAGTATATTCACCCGAGATTTGCGGAATTCCTTTGAAGAAATCCCCTCTACATGGATGAACGGCCGAAAGTCGACTTGAAGACCATATTTTTCAGCCAGGTCAAAATAAGGGGATTTGTTGTTTTCCGGTTTAGGTTGAGATACAAGGATTTTCTGAATTTTCATGTACTTTTTATATTTATTGGGTTGCCGCACTAAAAGGCAATGTTATTTTATATTATAATTCCCTGATAAATACTTTATAAAATACAACCAGAGGTAAAAATTCGAGAGCACAAAGATACAAAATCAGATAAAATATTGAAATATTTTTCTTGATAAAAATAAGCAGACCCCTCAAAATATGGGTGAAATATAAAATTCCAAACACGATACTACCTATAAGCATGATCAATGGCTTAAATTCCGGAGATATATATTGTAAAACAACAATTACCGGAAATAAGACAATGCCCAGAATTTTTCTGTACAGGTTGTAATTGTGAAAATATTCATGAAAGCTCCTTTGCCTGAGAAATACAAAGCCAATAAATCCGGTGGTAAGATAGTTCCAGATGTACCAGGCAAGAAAAAATGCCGGCAGCAACAGGAATTGAATAACCGGATTGAGGCTGGATAGTGAAATATCATAATAATTCATGCATTGAAACATAAAAGTTCCTGCAGTAAGGAAAAATGTAAAATTAAGCAGCGTTGAAGCCCTTATTGTAAGTGAGTTTTTCCCATAATACAGGGATGAGGCATAATTGTAAGAATGAAAACTTTTCATCAATGCCATGAAATATTTTGAAAAGAACAGGCGGCTCCATCCGATTAAAAGGAAACTTACAATCAATACCCAGGTGAGCCAATCGTAATCGTCCTGCCGGTTTCTGTCAATGGGGATCTCTATTATCTGATCTACCTTTTTTTCGGTGGTGGTTAAAGATTTTTCAGCAGGCTGATAGATTTTACCGGCTTTTTGGTTGTCTTCAGGCTTTACTTCGGGGATATTATAAAGGAAATTATGATAGGCCGGATCCTTATCCAACCTTTTCGATATGGGCAATTCTGTAACACCAAAAATATCATATAGATCAGCAATTGTGTCGGTAGCTTCGGGTTCTCTTTGGACAGGTGCCTGTACCTGTGGCGCGGGTTGTACTGGTGCTTGTTCTGTTGTATCTGCTTCTCTGGCCAGCGTATCAGCAATGGTGGTATCCTGTTGGGCAGGTTGAGCCATCTGCTCCTGCATTTCAGTTGTGTCTTGCTGGCCAATAGTGTCGGTAATTTCAGCAGGCTCAGCCTGTAGGGTTGTATCCTGACGAACGGCAGCAGTATCTGTTCCTGTGGTATCGGTTTGCAGGGTATCTTCCACGGGTTCCTGGTAGATGTGTCCGTATGCTTCGAAAAAGTGAATGGATTTTATCGGTTCTTTTGGCATGAGCTGATTGCTGAATTTAGTGTTCTGCAAAGATAAAAGATGATTTCCAATAATAAGCCGGAATGCTCCTGAAAAATTTTATATATTGCTTGTAACTATTCAAGAGGTCCGGGCGTCGTATTAAATGAACTGAAAACATAACGATGACAGTAGAAGAGTTCAACAAATGTGTGGATGACTTTTCTGACGGTATTTATAGGTTTATCCTGAAGAATTTGGGAGAGGAGGAAAAAACCAGGGATATTGTTCAGGATACCTATGAAAAACTGTGGATAAGGGCGGACAATGTATCCTACGAAAAAGCAAAATCCTGGTTGTTCACTACTGCTTATCATACCATGATCGATTTAATAAGAAAAGAGAAACGAATGACTGGCCTGGATGAGGTAAATTTTAATGAACATGCTTATACAGATCAATATAAGGGGTTGAATGAAATATTGGAACAGGCTTTGAAGCGACTACCGGAGATCCAGAGGTCGGTGATACTGCTACGGGACTATGAGGGATATTCTTATAAGGAAATTGGAGAAATAACCGGTTTGAATGAGTCGCAGGTAAAAGTTTACATATACAGGGGCAGGCTAACCCTTAAGAAATATATCGGGAGCATGGAAGCTGTTTTATAAACAGAAAGACTATGGAAAAGATCAACAGGAACAATTACGAGTCATATTTTCTGGATTACCTGGAAGGCAATCTGAATTCCGACCAGAAGAAGGAATTGATTGATTTTCTGAGAGAAAATCCCGATTTAAGGCAGGAGCTTGATGAATTTAAGGACATCACATTGGGAGATGAGCAGGTTAATTTTCCCGGCAAAGCAGAATTGAAGAGATCGCTTACCCTTTTCGATCCCGGTTATACCCTTTTTGATGAATTGTCAATCGGAAGGCTGGAAGGTGCGCTTTCTGAGAATCAAATACGGGAATTCGATCAGCTGATCAGGGAAAATCCGAACAAGGAAAAGGAATATGAGCTGTATGAAAAGACTGTGTTGAATCCCGACAAAAAACTCCGATATGGGGATAAAGATGGTTTGAAAAAAGGAAAGACCATTCAGATTTACCGGAAAATCATTTATCGTTCAGTAGCAATAGCTGCTTCGCTATTGCTACTTGCCAGCTTATATTTTTTCCTCCCTAAAGAAACTCCGGTTCCTTATCCTGATAAATTAAGTAAACAGGAATTGAATGTTGATAGTAAGAGAAGTAATTATTCAGAAGGACTACCTGGCGGTACAGATCAAAAAAAAGAAGAAGAATTCATAAATGAATCAAAGATAGAATACAATAAGGTATCAAATCAAATAGAAGTTGAGAAAAAAGCTACAAAACCACTGCCAGATAACAGACAAAACAAACTGCCAGCTCCGGAGCCCATCCATACCCGATACAAAATTCAGATTACCCATGAACCCGTTCATGCAAATCTTATTGAACCAGAAGAGATCAACAGGAATTTTCAGATTAAAGGCCAACATTTTAACAGCTATGACAAGGCGAATCGTTTCCTTGCCAAAACCCTAGATACCCCCATCAGGAAAAATCTGGCCGAGAGTGATTTTAGCCTTTGGAAAATAGCTGATCTGAGTTTTGAAGGCATTAGCAAACTTACCGGAAAACAGATTTTCCTGGAACGCCATTATAATGAACAGGGAAATTTGCAAAAACTTGCTTTTCAAACTGAATCATTCAGTTTTTCAGCCGATATGAAAAAATAAGGCTTCGGTCTGTAACAAATTCCCCGGCTTGGCCGTCCTACTTTAGAACTTTAAAAGAAAGCGAAAATTAAAACAAAATCAAAAACCTATGAAAAAGATTTTTCTTACAACCGTTTTGACCTTAAGTATTATATTATATAATATAGGTCAGTTATCAGGAAGTATGGTTAATAAGCCCTATCCAGCTATGAAAGAGGCTCTTGTGACATCGGAAGATACCCTTGAACCGAAGGCAGGAGAAGACACCACCTATATTAAATTTAAGGGGAAAGATATTCAGATTACAGAAGATGAAGAAGGAATCAGTATTGAAGTGAAAGAAGATGATGAAGAATGGAACTTTGAAGAAGAGGAAAGGGAGCATGATTGGAATGCCGATGACCCGGATTTTGATATGGATTTTGACGAAGATGAAGATTTCGATGTTCACTGGGCCGGGTTTGAAATTGGACTGAACAATTACCTGAACAATGATTTTTCAATGTCCCTTTCAGAAGAAAACAGTTACCTGGATATAAATACCGGTAAAAGCTGGAATGTCAACCTGAATTTCATAGAGTATGATCTGAACCTGATAGGAGAACGTTTTGGAGTGGGTACCGGAATGGGCATTGAGTTTAATGATTACCGGTTTGATAATCAACTGCCCATTATAAAGTCCAATGAACAGATTACTGTTGATTCATTTTACGCCAATTCCGAATACAATCTGGAGAAGGCCAAACTGACAACAACCTATATCACATTACCCGTAATTTTTGAATATCAAAACAAGGTCAGCAATGGCAACAAATTGTTCCTTTCTTTGGGCCTTATTGGAGGCGTGAAAATTGGATCCCATACCAAGGTGGTTTATAAAGACAGAGGAGATAAGAACAAGGATAAGATCAGAAGCGACTTTTTCCTTTCTCCTTTCCGTTATGGTTATACCGCCCGTGCTGGTTATGGGTTTCTTAAAGTGTTTGCCAATTACTATGACACTATGCTCTTCGAAAAAAACAAGGGGCCTCAGTTGCACCCCTTTACGATAGGTTTTATGCTCAGCTTCTGATGAAGTGTAAACTGAAACCGGAAAACCTCCGCTCTTGATTATGCGGAGGTTTTTCAGTTGAATGTTGCTATGGCAAATCAAGAGAGTAAAAATGGAATGTTGGTCCCCGCTTTTTTTATATATTTACATTTTTCTGAATTAACCCGAAAATTATAATTTATGAGACTTTTACTGATAAGCAATTCCACCAATGCCGGAGAATCTTATCTAGAGCATGCAGGAGGGGATATAGAAAATTTTCTGGGAAATAAAGTTAAGAAGGTTTTATTTATCCCTTATGCTGCGGTCTTTTCATTTGATGAATATCAAAAAAAGGTCAGTCAGAAATTTGATGAGTTTGGCGTCAAGGTGGATTCCCTTCACAATTACTCCTTGCCCGAAAAGCGAAAAGCGGTTGAAGAGGCTGAAGCCATTGTGGTTGGGGGAGGAAATACGTTTCATCTGCTGAAGTACCTTCAGCAGGAGGGACTCGTGGAATTAATCCGCCGGGTTGTTTTGGGCGGTACCCCATATATAGGATGGAGTGCAGGAGCTAATGTGGCCTGTCCTACCATTTGTACTACTAATGATATGCCGATAACCGAACCCGAATCTTTTCATGCTTTGAATCTGGTAAGGTTTCAGATCAATCCCCATTATCTTGATGTATATCCTGAGGGTCATGCCGGGGAAACCAGAGAAATGCGGATTAACGAGTTTCTTGTGGTCAATCCATATATTTATACGGTTGGATTGCGTGAAGGCAGCAAAATGCTGGTGGAAAAAGGTGAGGTATGGTTACTGGGGAACAAAAATGCCCGTATATTCAAAAATGGTGATGCCCCCCTTGAGCTTGCCCCTGGAGATGATTTTGATTTTTTATTTGAATAAAGATATTGATTGAATAATTCTTGTGAAATGCTTAATTTTAACACCAATTAATTAATACAGATATGGCAGAAATGGTAAAATCAAACAAGCTCGTCAAGGTTTTTCGTACAGACGAAATCGAAACGACGGCTTTGAACCAGGTGGACATGGCCATTGAGGAGGGCGAATTCACCGCAGTGATGGGTCCCTCCGGTTGTGGAAAATCCACATTGCTCAATATTCTTGGTTTATTAGATAATCCTACGGATGGAGAATTGTATTTTATGGGAAATGAAGTTTCCAGACTGAAGGAGAAAAAGCGGACCAACCTGAGGAAAGGAAATATCGGCTTTGTCTTTCAGAGCTTTAATCTGATAGATGAACTGAGCGTTTATGAAAATGTTGAATTGCCTTTTCTTTACATGAAGATCCCCGGTTCCGAAAGGAAGAAAAAGGTAGAAGAAGTGTTGGAAAGGATGAAAATGACCCATCGTAAAAAGCACTTTCCTCAGCAGCTTTCAGGAGGTCAGCAGCAAAGGGTGGCTGTTGCCAGGGCACTGGTAGCGAATCCGAAGCTGATCCTGGCAGATGAGCCTACTGGAAACCTGGATTCAGCCCATGGTGAGGAAGTTATGAATTTACTCAAGGAGCTGAATGATGAAGGAACTACTATTGTTATGGTAACGCACTCACCTTCAGATGCTGAATATGCAAGAAGAATCGTGCATCTTTTTGATGGCCATATCGTATCAGAAAATGTAACCAAATTGTTGTAATAAGAAGAGAAATTTTATGAATGTAATGAAAAAATGGGTTATTGGAATATTTGTACTGATGATTCCCTGGATATCATACAGTCAGGATATTGAAGACAGAAAAGTTAAAGAGTTCGATCAGATCCGAATTTTCGGTAAACTGCAGGTGATGATGGTGCCCGGTACCGAAAATAATGTTCATATTGAAAGCAATAATGTAAACCTTGATAAAATAGATACCGAAGTCGAGGAGAAGAAACTGAAGATCAAAATGACTTCTAAACTTCTTAAAAGTGAAAGGCCTGATGTTTTTATACGGGTTACCTATAACAATCTGGAAGAAATTACAACCCTTGCAGATGCAGAGGTTGAATTTGACAAACCCATTGTTCGGGATTCTTTCAGGTTGAGGGCAACATCCGGGTCAAACATCACCCTTACAGTGAATACCAAGGATCTTGAAATAAGAGCATCCCAGGGAGGTAAGGTTTTGGTAGAAGGCAAAACAAACTATTTAGAAGGTAACGCGAATACCGGCGGCATACTCACCGGAACCGATCTGATTTGTCAGGAAGCGGCTATTAAGATGAATACCAGTGGAAAAGGGGAAATAACCGTGAAAAAGAAACTGGAGGCCAATATAAATACCGGCTCTGACTTTAGCTATTTTGGCACTCCTGAAGTAAAGGATGTAAGCACAGCGCTGGGAGGAAATGTATCTGCATGGGATGAAGAATAAGCAGCGATAGGAACTACCGGTTTTATTGGGTTTTTACCGCCGAATCATCCACGATTTTATAGAGTTTGTCCCGGGGTCTTACTTTTTTCGGAATGGGGATGGAACATTTGATTTTTCTGGGCGATTCCTCTAAATTTTGGTCATCCACACGGATTTCGTTCACTGTTGACTCAATAACCCCTGTGGTTGGCCCGATAACCATAATTTCGTCATTCACAGTTACTGTATTGGCTTCGGGGAGCAGTTCGGCTATACCGATCTTTTTATAGTAGTTGGTTATTTTGCCAACATATATTTTGCGTCTGGTAGCCTGGGAGCCATACTGGTGGCTCCATTCTCCCGTTTTCTTTCCCAGGTAATAGCCATCCCAGAAACCCCGGTTGAAAACAGTAGCCAGCTGCGACTGCCATTCCCTGATTTTTTCTTCTGTATAGGTACCCTGAAAATAAGCCTCTACAGCTTCATGATAACACTCCGTAACGGTTTTTACATATTCCGGGCTTCTGGCCCTTCCCTCTATTTTTAACACCTGAACACCAGCATCCAGTATTTTATTCAGGAATCCTATCGTCGAGAGGTCTTTGGGTGACATGAGGAATTCATTGTCGATCTCCAGCTCCCGTTCTGTTTCTTTGTCTTTGGCAAGATACGACCTTCTGCATATCTGGAGGCATTTCCCACGATTGGCCGAATGATTTTTTTCATGCAGACTCAGGTAGCATTTACCGGAAATGGCCATACAAAGAGCTCCATGAACAAAAAGCTCAATTTTTACAGGTTTGCCTGAGGGACCCTTTATGTTTTCCTCCCTGATCGTATCTGAGATCTCTCTGATCTGTTCCAGGTTCAGCTCCCTGGCCAATACAATGACATCAGCAAACCGGGCGAAAAATTTCAGACTTTCTATATTGCTTACATTAAGCTGGGTTGAAATATGCACCTCCATGCCGACAGAACGGGCGTACTGTATAGCTGCTATATCGCTGGCAATGACCGCTGTGATCCCTGAATCTTTCGCAGTATCAATAATGGTGCGCATTTCTTCAAGATCATCATTATATAGCACGGTATTCAGGGTAAGATATGTTTTAATGGAATGCTTCCGGCAGTGTTTCACGATCGTTTTTAAATCGTCAAGAGTAAAATTGTATGAGGACTTAGATCGCATGTTCAGGTTTTCCACCCCAAAATATATCGAGCCGGCCCCTGCCTGAATGGCAGCCCGGAGGGACTCGTATGAGCCTGCCGGAGCCATGATTTCAATGTCTTCTCTTGTCATTGTTGAATATTAATAGAATTTTTTCTGCAAAATTAAACCAATTCAAAAAAATCAGATGCAGGTAATTTGTATTAAATGTTTGTCAACTGCCTTTCTATGGAATCAGGACTGAAATTTTTATTTTTAACCATCTTTAAAACGTTTTATCTTTGTTCAGAAACAATTGACTTCATTGTATAAATTTCATAATTTAGTCGCAAAACAGAACTATGGAAACATCACGCCGCTCTATAGAAGTCACGGGTTATATTAAAAAATGCGAGGACCTTGTGAATATTGACAGTAATGTTGCTATCAATACCTGTGTATTGGAAAGCCTGCTTCCTTTTCCGGGTTATCATGGTAAAAATCTTCCTGATGAATCCGAGCCCCGTTCGCTCTTTTTCATTATAACAAACAATTATTCCTTTGAAGATATTGCCAGGTTGACCAAAAGGGTCGAGGGAAATTTTGAAGAGAATTTTAATGCTTCCATCGGTACCATTTATATTCAGCCTTATACATACAATTGCATAAGGATAAAATACCTCCCGAGCTTTAAACTGCTACCAAAGCTGCAGAATATATTTCAGAAGGAAGGAGTGAAATTTGCCAGGTATAAAAAAATCAATGATATGGGCATTATTGTGGTGAAAAAAAACTTCCTGGTAGAGGAGCGTGAAGAGGGTATTTACTTCGACATGGAAAATCAGGCCAAATTTTATGTTGAACTGCCTGAGAAACTGGACTGGGAAACATTCAAAAATTTTACTTTCCATATCAAGAATAACCTTATTGATATTAATTTTGATGCTGCCTTGGGGGTGTTTTACAGATTAAGGGGGATAGTCGACGTGGTCAGAGTTTATGACCGTCATAACAGTCTGGAAAAGATGCGGACCCTTAAGGCAATGTATGAAGAACAAGTCCGGCGATCTCACACGTAACCTAAATGCGCGATGGTTCGTGGGAAGAATCTGCGAACTGAACCCGCTTGCGGGTAAGCGGGCAGAAAGTAACCCTTTTTTAGAAAAACCAGCTTTTTGCAAGAGAGGTGAAGCAAAAAGACCGGGTTTTCAATAGCCTTAGAATTTTTTGGAAATAATTCGGGGTAAAAACCCACCGTCTAAAGCAGAAAATTGCCTGCTTGTAAAATCCTTTCCTTATGTACTGTACCATTTTGGTATGATTTTCGTTTAAGTATTCAGTAAGATTGTTGCACTTGTAATTTAAATAAGTAAGATTATGAGGGTTGTGTTGTCAGTTATCACAGGATTGGTTTTCTCCGTTTTTGTGATTATTGTTGTATCCTTCATCATTTCATTTGTTTATGAAGATGAGGTATCGGAAATATTCCTCAGGGAGCTCAACAACCGTGTCGAAGAAGACATAAGGGCAGGCAATGTAAATCTTTCTCTGCTGAAAAAATTTCCCAGTGCGGTGGTGGAGTTGAAATCCTTTGAGCTTTATTCATCTTCTGCCGAAAATCAGGAGGAAGAAGGGTCAGTCAGTTTTTCTGCCGATGAGGTCTATTTTCAGTTTGATGTAGTCGATCTTTTTACCGGGAAATATCATCTGGATAACATTTATATCAATCAGGCCCAGCTAAACGTCGTTTCAGGCCCTAACCGAACCCGGATGAAATTCAAAAAGGAACCTTCCGAAAAGGTTTCTTTAAATATTAATAAATTAGTATTTAATGATTTATATTATTCCATTTTAAATAATGATCAGACGTTTGCACTCGAAGGCCACGCACCGAAAATCGTTTTGAGCGGAAATGTGAGTTCAAGTAAGTTTGATATGGACATAGATTCAAGGGTTTTTGTGGATAATTTAACAATTGATGATTTCCCCTACATTCAGCAGAAATACCTGAGGTTTTCAATGGGCTTACTGGTAACTCCAGACAAGTATTCAGTTAGATCCGGTCACATATACTATGAAGGGCTTCCTTTCATAGCAGAGGGTTCCTTTAACCGTGAAAAACAGCTGATTGATCTTAGTTTAAGGGGCAATAGCCTGGATGTAAAGAACACCAGTTTGTATCTGCCATGGGAGATACAAAAACAATTGGAAGCCCTGCCGGTTAAGGGAGGCAGTCTCGATTTTTTTGCCACGCTCGAGGGGCCTGTAAAGGACGGCAGGCCAGAATTTCAGGCCGATTTTAATCTCAGTAAAGGTGAAATGTTGATGGAATCCAAGAACCCCATGCATTTAACTAACATTTCTGTTACCGGCTACGTGTCCAATGGCCGGTACAATTCTCCATCTTCTTCTTTTTTAACGCTTAATAATTTACATGCAGAATGGAAAGAAAATGAGTTGAACTGCAATATTAAGCTTACCGATTTTAAACAGCCTTATTTGGTTATAGAAGGCACTGCCGCACTGAACCTCGGCCAGCTTTCACCCTATTTCAAAAATACTGTTTTGGAAAATTCCGGTGGAACCACCCATCTTACCTATAAGCTGAATGACGACATGAAAAACCTGGATGATTTGGATCATCTTATAAGATCCGGCAGATTAACCTGCGATGCCACCTTTGATAATGTAACCATGAGCAATGAGCGGTTCAACATTGGTCTGGGAAGCGGTTTTGCCTATTTGGACAAAGATCTTTATCTGGATAGCCTTCAGCTTGCTCTTAACGGGAATGATATGAGCGTAAACGGCAGGTTTTACCGGATCTATGAAAATCTTTCCGATTCTTCGGAAGCCTATCGGTTTGATCTGGCCGTGAAAAGTCCTCGATTCAATATGAACAGCATGTTTGCAGGTTCCCGACGTTCATCTGATTCTCTGGTGAATTTTAAGTTTCCCGGCAAAATGAAGGGGAATATTGAATTTTACACAGAGCGGTTTAATTGGAGGAATTTTCAGGCTTCAAGAATGAGCGGACGAATTTCTTTTTCCGATAGCCTTCTTGAAATGAATCAGCTTAGGTTTAATGCCTTTCAGGGGCAGACGTATGCCCATGCTACCCTTAAAAATCCGGCCCGGGATACTGCCTATCTTCTTGATTCAAGATTATACCTGGATCATATTAATATAAACAATGTGTTTAACACGTTTCAGGATTTTGGTCAGGAATACATTACCCAAAAAAATCTAAATGGATTCATTAATGGTGAAGTAGAAATTCAATCAAAATTAAATGATCACCTTCAATTGAATAAAAATTCTCTATATACCTTAAGCGATTTTGAAATTAATAATGGTGAACTAAACGATTTTGAGCCTTTAAAACAAATTGCAAACTTTGTAAGCCTTTCGGAATTAAAACACGTCACTTTTTCGCAATTATCCAATGAGATTACCATTGAAGACCGAACCATATACATTCCTGAAATGGACATCAATTCTTCTGCATTTGACATCACTGTGTCCGGTTACCATTCCTTTGACAATCAATTTACGTATCAGGTAAATCTGCTTTTATCACAAGTGCTTTCAAAAAAAGCAAAGCAAAAAAATGATTTTCAAACTGAATTCGGTAACATACAGGAGGATGGTGTGGGACGTACCCGGCTTTTCCTGAAGATACACGGGAATTCTCAAAAGTATGCCATTCAGTACGATAAGGAAGGGGTGAAAAATAAGATCAAAGAGAATCTCAGAGAAGAAAAGAATGAATTAAAGGCGATATTGAATGAAGAGTTCGGCTGGTTTAAACGCGACACTTCAATAAAGTCAGCCCAAACTGCCAATGAAAGAAGGCGTTTCAACATTAACTGGGAAGGAAATGACCCCGGTGAAAATGGATCGGGGGGAGAAGCCACTTCCCCCGATACCACCCGGGAACAAAAAGGGAATTTTACCATTCAATGGGAGGATGACACGTTGAGATGATCAGAGAAGAAAGGAATATAAGAAAATAAACCATGAATATTTATCACCGGAAACAGCGATGGAAAATCTATCTGCTGATTGCTGCCCTTTTCATAGTTGTAGGCTCTTTTTTGTATACCAATGACCTTACCCGGCGGCTTGCCAGAGAAGAGCGAAAAAATGTTGAATTATGGGCCAAAAGCATGAAAGAGCTTACCCAGAACACAAATCTCAACCGTGATTACAGTTTCATTTTGGAGGTGATTAAGGAGAATGAAACGGTTCCGATGATTTTGACGGATGAAAATGAACAGGTCATTGACATGCGTAATGTTAATTTATCCGGTAAAAACAAGGAAAAAGAGCTGAACCGGCTGATTGAAGAGATGAAGAACGAGCATCAACCCATTGAAATCACTTTACCGGAGGGGAAACAATATATTTTTTATAAGGATTCCACCTTACTTACCCGACTCTCTTATTTTCCGCTGATACAACTGGCTGTTGTAGCTTTGTTTCTTTTAATTTCCTATTATGCTTTCAGTACTGCCAAAAGAGCTGAACAAAATCAGGTTTGGGTCGGTATGTCAAAGGAAACGGCTCATCAGCTCGGAACACCTACAAGCAGCTTACTGGCCAGCCTGGAACTGCTTAAAATGGAAAACCTGAAGAGTCCATCCATTATTCCTGAAATAGAAAAAGACATCAATCGATTGAAAAAGATTACCGAACGATTCTCAAAAATCGGTTCCCGGCCTTATCTCAGACCGGAAAATATATCCAACGTGTTGATGAATGCAGTTAATTATATCAAATCCAGGGTTTCGAGGAGGGTGGAGTTTTCGTTACATTTTGATGAGAACAAAGAAGTCTATGCCCCGGTCAATAAGGCTTTATTTGAATGGGTTGTGGAAAACCTGTTCAAGAATGCCATTGACAGTATGAATGGTGAAGGGAAAATTTACCTGGATGTCAGCGATAAGAACAATGTGCTCTATATTGACATTACAGATGAAGGGAAAGGCATTCCCAAATCGAAGTACAAAACCATTTTTCAGCCCGGATATACTTCCAAGAAAAGGGGATGGGGCCTGGGTTTATCGCTTGCCAAACGGATTGTGGAACAGTACCACAACGGGAAAATTTTTGTTCATCATTCCGAGCCTGATAAAGGCAGCACCTTCCGGATTGTACTCCGCAGATGAATGCGATGAGCCACGAATGGGAAAGGTCCTACATATTTTCTGAGTTGATGGTATCTCAAAACCGGAATATCACATTCAATTATTTATATTCCGCATCATACTTGTAATCCGAGCACTGTAATGTCATCTATTTGCTGATATTTGTCTTTCAGCCAATCTTCCATGGTGTTCTCCAGAACCTTCCTCTGTTCTTCCATTTCTTTTTCGTGATTTTTTAAAAGCATACGTTTAAACGGGACCAGCTTGAATTTTTTTCCTTTCGGTCCTCCGAACTGGTCGATATAGCCGTCCGTATAGAGATAAAACTGGTCACCTTCCGAAAAAGTGGATTCAAGCTGCGAAAAAGGATACATCTTATAGTGAAAGGAAATGGGCATTCGATCTCCCTTGAATTCATAAATATTGGATTCTTCCTTGTGATTCAGTTTGGGGATGTAACAAAGTGAGTTGTTTGCACCGGAAAATTTCATTTTTTGATTTTTCATGTCCAGCTGGATAACGGCCATATCCATTCCGTCCCGGGTTTCATACATTTTTCCCCTTTGATGGAGTGCCTTGATGATGGAATCGCGAAGGTCATTAAGGATCTTGTCAGGTTCAGTTACATTTTCTTTATTGACAATTTCGTTGAGGAAACTTGTCCCAAGCATGGTCATGAAAGCTCCGGGCACTCCGTGGCCGGTACAATCGGAGACAGCGAGAATCAGCTTTTGATCCATCCAGGAAGCCCAGTAAAAATCTCCGCTAACATGTTCCTTTGGTCTGAAAACAACAAAATGGTCCCTGACATGGGGATAAATGATCTCATTATGGTTGATCAGGGCTTCCTGAATTTTTTGAGCATACAGCAGGCTATCCATCATGTCTTTATGTACATCTTCGAGGGAACTTACCTGGTTTTCGATCTGCTCGCTCTTTTTGGTTATCTCTTCGTTTTTCTGCTGAATTTTGTGATGCGCTTTCTGAAGGTCTTCATAAGCGTCGCTTAATTTCCGGTGGGTGGTAAAATATTCCAGTATAAAATTGGTAACCCAACCGTTAAAAATGCTCAAAAATATAAGAAGCAATGAGGTATAAATTCCCATCATAATAAATTCACCCTGAACAATATACAGGATGGCATTCAACACAAGGGTGATCAGTGCGCTGAATCCAATAATATAACGGCTCAGCCTCAATACACTGGTGGAGTTAAATATGGCCAGTAAAAAAGATATGATAAGGGTGAATTCAAGTTTTGACATCGTAAGCTCCGGAGATTCTGAAATCACAACGGGAAGGGCAATCAGGAAAACGATCAAAAGATTTAGGCTGACGGTCAAATATTTAATCCACCAATGGTACTGATGGCTTTTGGTCTTTTTGTTCAGCACAACAATAAGAGGCAGCAGGATGAGAAATGCGGATAAGCCCTTGTATCTTTCAATGGAATTCAGTACATTGATCTGATCTGAAAGTCCTGATATAATATCCAAACATGCAATGACTAAAAGGATTAAAAAGCGGATTTTATTAAATACATGCTCGAAATACATCTCCTTTTCCTGAAATCCTTCTTCTTTATTTTTCTTGTTTGGTATATACTTTTGAAGAATATTCACTCTGGTAAATTTTGATTTAGGCTTGATGTAAAGGGTCCAATATGTTCAAATCAAATAGAAATAAAAGTAGAATTTTTTATTTGATTTTCGAAATTTTGGAAAAAAGGATACAATAATTTTGATATAATATGATTAATTGGTGGTGAACCAACCCTAATAATAGATTTGTGGACCTATAAAGGATGGTTTATGTTTTTGCCGGCTAATTGAGGCCGCGAAGAGCCCCTTTTGCTTTTTCCTGATAAATGGAATAAGTTTTCTTCTGTTAGAAATACGGAAAAGTGGCCCCATCAGGACTCGAACCTGAATCTAGAGTTTAGGAAACTCCTATTCTATCCCTTGAACTATGGGGCCGTTTAATATAGCCGCAAAAATATCACAATTCCTTAAATTAACAAAATTCAGGGAAGATATAATTGTTGTAACCCTTAGATTCATTGGATATTACAATATTACTACGCCATATGCTCAATTTTTATTATTTTTATCATTCAAAAAGGTGGAAATGAATTTCATTGATCTGATATTTTTAGTTATACTTCTTTGGAGCGCATACCGGGGGTTTGCGAAAGGGTTCATCCTTCAGCTATCGACATTGGCTGCGCTTCTTTTGGGCATCTTAGGAGCCATAGAATTTTCAGATTTTACTGCAGGAATACTGGAAAATAATTTCGAAATCTCTCCGAATTACCTCAATGTAATTGCTTTTGCAGTTACTTTCATCATCATTGTTGTGGCTGTTCATTTGCTGGCGTCGCTTATCCAGAAGCTCCTTCAGGCCATTGCGCTGGGCTTTCTCAACCGAATCCTGGGTATCGTATTTGGAATCGCCAAAACAGCTTTTATTTTGAGTATTATTTTGGTGCTTGTCAACAAAGCCAATGACAAATACAACTTCATTCCCAGAGAAAAGATTAACAACTCCTATCTCTATCAGCCCCTTTCCGATTTTGCACCCATGATTTTCCCTTATCTCAGGTTCGACGACCTGAAAGATGAACTGGATCAGGATAAGGAGGAAAATAAGAAGGATGAGGAAGAAGGGAAGATGGTGTGATTCCTGTTTGAGCTTATATTATTGATCTACCAAAATGGATCAAAATATTTTAGCAATTATTATCTTTGCCCAAAATTTGGAGATTCATGAATTTTGTAGAAGAACTCAGATGGAGAGGCATGCTCCACAACATCATGCCCGGTACGGAAGAACAGCTTAACAAAGAAATGACCGCAGCTTATGTGGGCATTGATCCCACTGCCAAATCTTTACATATAGGGCATCTGACCTCTGTGATGCTGCTGAAACACTTTCAGCGGGCAGGGCATAAACCAATTGCTTTGTTGGGAGGCGCTACCGGCATGATTGGAGATCCGTCCGGAAAGTCAAAAGAACGAAATCTGCTTGACGAGAAAGAGCTCAGGGAAAATGAAGCAGCTTTGAAGGAGCAGTTATCAAATTTTCTTGATTTCTATTCGGATAAAGAGAACACTGCTGAGCTGGTGAACAATTACGACTGGATGAAAAGCTACTCTTTTCTGGAATTTATCCGGGATATTGGAAAGCACATCACTGTGAATTATATGATGGCCAAGGATTCGGTAAAGAAACGGCTCGGTGAAGATGCTGTTTATGGATTGTCATTCACCGAATTTTCCTATCAGCTTGTGCAGGCCACCGACTTTTATCACCTGTATAAAACTAAAAATTGCAAGCTTCAGATGGGCGGTTCGGATCAGTGGGGCAACATTACTACCGGCACTGAATTGATACGCCGTAAACTGGGCGGAGAGGCCTATGCCCTTACCTGCCCCCTGATTACCAAAGCCGATGGAGGGAAATTTGGGAAGACTGAGGAAGGCAATGTCTGGCTGGATCCTGAACTGACTTCTCCCTACAAATTTTACCAGTTTTGGCTCAATGTTAGTGATGAAGATGCAGAAAAGCACATCAAAATTTTCACCGTGCTTTCGAAAGAAGAAATTGATGAGCTGATTGCCGCGAATCGTCAGGCGCCGCATAAAAGGCTGTTGCAGCAAAGGTTAGCTGAAGAAGTCACTGTTATGGTTCATTCCCGTGAAGAATATAACCGGGCCGTGCAGGCAAGCAAAATTTTGTTTGGCAAATCAACTACAGAAGAGCTTAAAACCCTGGATGAAAAAACCTTCCTTTCCGTGTTTGAGGGAGTACCCGTATATGAAGTTCCACGTGGAAAACTTGAGGAGGGTATGAATGTGATGGACTTGCTTGCTGCTGACTCCGGCATTTTTGGATCCAAAGGAGAGGTAAAACGGATGATTAAAAATGGAGGGCTGAGCATCAACAAGGAAAAAGTCCAATCCATGGATTCCCAGGTAAATGCTGCTCAGCTATTGAACGATAAATACCTGCTTGTGCAGAAAGGTAAAAAGAATTATTATATAATAAAGTCACAATGAGGAATTATCAAGTTTTAATTTAATTAATACTTCATTCATCGTTTGCATAAATGAATGTACTTTGTTAAAAATTAGATCCAAAATAGATTTAATTAAAGTATTTATTAAAGTGATTAAAACCATTTCTTCCTTTTCATAACTGCCACCATGGTAATACCGATGAGGAACATGGCCCCAAGAACCACAGGGTATCCGTACTTCCACTGTAGTTCGGGCATGTACTGAAAATTCATGCCATAAATCCCTACCAAAAAAGTGAGGGGTATAAAGATCGTTGCTACAATCGTTAGTGTTTTCATTACCCGGTTCATGCTGTTGCTTACATTGGCCATATTCATTTCCAGAAGCGTGGTCTGCAAATCCTTTGAGGTTACAAGTGCTTCGTTGATATGAATCGTATGATCGTAAACATCCCGTATATATCTTTTCACATCTTCATGAATCAGAGGTGTCTCATTGTTCATCAGGGAGTTCACTGCTTTATTCAGGGAAGTAATGTATTTCCGAAGATATACAATGCGCTTTTTAATTGGATGGATCTCCTGAATATGGTTCTCTTCCGGCTCATCGATCAGCAGATCTTCCGTCTCCTCAATTTTGTCCCTTATCGTGTCCATGATGTAGAAATATTGATCGACTATATAATCGAGCAGAATATAAAATAAGTAGTGGGTATCTCTTTGCCTCACTTTACCCCTGGCATTGCGAATTCTTTCCTTAATCGCGGAAAGGTGATCCACACTTCCTTCCTGAAGAGAGATTAAGTAATGACCGGAAAAAATGAGACTGACATGTTTCATCTCAAGGTAATCACTCTGTGTATCATATAAGGGGAATTTCAGTGTAAAGAACAGATGGTCTTCTGAAACCTCAATTTTTGGCAGGTGATCGGTGTTAATAATGTCCTCCAGGGTCAGAGCATGAAGTGTAAATTCATTACCCAGTTTTTGCAGGGTTTGTATATCATTTAACCCTACCACGTTGATCCAGTTGTGCATGTCTTTGTTGAGTGAGTCCATTAATCCGTCAACCTGCCGAATGGTAGTCTGGCTGAAATCGTCTTTCCGGAACCGGATCAGTTCAACCTCCGAGCTTTCATGGGCAGATCTTTCAGTTTCAAGCTCTCCCGGTATCTTCCCTGCCTTTTTGAGGAAATGCCGCATCTCAAAAAGGCTTTTGACTTTTTTCTTCATATTGATCAATTATTTTGAATCCAATATACAAATGAATTTATTAAAAGACAGGCCTAACTTCAGTTTTTTACATTCCGATACAATACATAAATTTACCCCTCAAATAAGATAACATGCTTAATCTCCTTCTATACATTACAGCTGGTATTCTTTTCTTAATTTTTTTATTCTCTTTTTATATATCTGTCAGGGAAAAAGAAAAGCGGACCTCACTCAGCTTTCTTATGCTGGCGCTGGGTTTTCCTTTACCTTTTCTGCTGGCAGGATTTTATGAAATACCCCCCTCTCTTAACCTGGTGTTGCTTTCAATATTTTGGATTCCTGTTATGCTGATTTTTATACCTGTTTTGAAGAAGAAAAAGGCAGAGCATATTACCCCTGGCGGCCGCATTGATGAACGCGATACCATGTTTTCCAGGAATCTGCTTGAACCAGAAACGCCGGATTATGATGAATATTATAGAAGGCATCCTGAAAGGAGAAAAGGGGATGATGTTTTACGCAAAAATCCGGGTTTGCTTTCAGATAAGGCTGCTTATTATCAACCATGGATTTTTGGAGCAGCAGAAGCCAATTTTGATCTGATAGAGAAGAACCGGCAGTTTGTTGACGGTGAAATACGTGAAAAAAAGATTCCTGTTGAGCCTGAAGAATTTTCACAACATCTGAAAAATCTGGTAAAAAAGTATGGAGCCGTTAGTGCCGGTATCACAAAGCTGCAGGATTATCATCTTTACAGTCACCGTGGCCGCAAACACAATTATGGGGACCCCGTCCAAAACTGTCACGAATTTGCATTGGCCTTTACTGTGGAGATGGATCACGATTTTGTCCGTAACGCCCCTTATGCCTTATCGGTACTGGAATCATCAAGGCAGTACCTTCGTTCCGGTATGTTGGCCCTTTGGATTGCTCAGATCATAAGAGATATGGGTTATTCTGCCCGGGCGCATATCGATGGGGAATATGAAGTGGTTTGTCCTTTGGTTGCCAGGGATGCGGACCTGGGAGAGATCGGAAGAATGGGCCTTTTGATGACCCCGGAATTGGGCCCGCGTGTGAGAATTGCAGTAGTTACTGCTTCAGTTCCGCTAATACCCGATGGCAGAAAGGAGGAGTTTTCGATGATCGATTTTTGCACCGTTTGTAAAAAATGTGCGGAAAACTGTCTTTCCAATGCCATTCCCTTCGGGGATCGGAAAGAAATAGAAGGTGCGCTGCGCTGGCAGATCGATCAACAAGCCTGTTTCAGATACTGGACCAAAGTTGGCACTGACTGTGCCCGGTGCATGAGCGTTTGTCCCTTCTCCCACCCCAATAATCCCATGCATAACCTGGTACGGTATGGAATCAGAAATTCACCTCCATTCAGAAAGTTTGCCCTTTGGATGGATGATTTTGTATACGGACGAAAGCCTAAACCGCTGGGGATGGATGGTAAGTAATTAGTAGTGAGTGATAAGACACGAGAAGACAAGAGGGCGTGAATACAGGAAATGGTGAAAAGATTTATTACACTTCGGCTTCAAATTTAACTACAAATCTTAAACTTTGTTCTATTATATACAATCATTGGTTTGTTATATCAACGCATTGGTTTCTGATTATTTCTTGCTGGTTTCTCGTGTCAATCCATTGGTTCATGAGCTCTGACTGCTGAATTGTCATGCCGGCCAATTGGTTAGTGATGCCTACCTGCTGGTTTGTCATACCTACTCACTGGTTAATAATGCCTTCTATCCAGCTTGTCATACCTTCCGATTGGTTAATGATGCCTACCTGTTAGTTTATAATGCCTACTTATGGGTTTATTATTCCGACCTGCCGGGTTATTATATCTACGTATTGATTTATTATCCCTACATATTGGTTTGTCATGGCTACCAAGTAATTTATCATGCCATGCGGATTTAATGAGGTTTTTGTCTGATCAAACTTCCTTTTTGCAGATTACTTTGTGATGTTACCGGACATTTTTACTCACAACTCCTACTGACTATTTTTGCTCCTTTACCTCACTACTCAAAACTCACTACTCCTCCCATCTTACCCGGCTTCTTGCCAAATTAAACCAGTTCTTTCCAACCGAAGAGACACGCCACGGAATGTCTCTACTCACCACTCATCCGCGTCTTCCCGTCTTCTCCTCTTCCCGTCATTCCCCACTACTTCCTACTCATTTAATGCGCCTCCACCCAATTCTCACCCGTTCCGGTTTCTACAGTTAAGGGCACCTTTAGCTCATAAGCATTTTCCATATTTTCCTTTACCATCTCTTTTAACTGGTCGACTTCAGGTTTCCATGCATCGAATATCAGCTCGTCATGGACCTGCAGAATGAGCTTGCTGCGGTAGTTATTTTTCATGAGTGCTTCATAAATATTGAGCATGGCAATTTTGATGATATCAGCCGCCGATCCCTGGATAGGAGCATTGATGGCGTTCCGTTCGGCCATTCCTCTCAATGTGGCATTTCTTGAATTGATGTTCTCCAGAAATCGTTTCCTTCCCCAGATCGTCTCCACATAACCCTTGTCCCTGGCCATGGATATCCGGTAGTCCATGTATTCTTTTACTTTGGGGAAATTTTTGAAGTACTCGTCGATAAGTTCTTTTGCATCTTTTCTTGGTATATTCAGGCGCTGAGAAAGCCCGTAAGCAGAGATGCCGTATATAATCCCGAAATTGGCTGTTTTGGCTTTCCGGCGCTGATCTTTGCTCACTTCGTCCAGGCTGTTGAGATGGAAGATTTTGGCGGCAGTGGAGCTGTGAATATCAATATTCTGCCGGAAAGCCTCAATCAGGTTCGGATCGCCGCTCATATGAGCCATGATTCTAAGTTCTATCTGAGAATAATCGGCTGCCATAAGTACACATTCCTCATTGGAAGGTATGAATGCTCTTCGTATTCGCCTTCCGCGTTCTTCTCTTACAGGGATGTTCTGTAAATTGGGGTTGTAGGAGCTTAATCTACCAGTAGCCGCTATGGCCTGGTTAAATGAAGTATGGATTTTGCCGGTTTTGGGATTGATCAGCCTGGGAAGCGATTCTACATAAGAAGAGAGCAATTTGCGTATCGAACGAAATTCAAGTACTTTTTGTATGATCGGGTGCTTGTCGCTCAGTTGCTGCAGGGTTTCTTCACTGGTGGAATACTGATTGGTACGCGTCTTTTTGGGATTTTCCACAATCTTCATCCTGTCAAACAACACTTCTCCCAGCTGTTTGGGGGAATCGATGTTGAATTCCACACCCGCCATTTTATGGACTTCTTCTTCAATGGCATTCAGTTCGTTCTTCAGTTCTTTGGAATATGCGTTGAGTTCATCTACATTGATCTTCACCCCGTTCTCCTCCATGTTGATCAATACATGGATCAGGGGCATCTCCATCTTTTCGGCAAGTTCCCAAAGGCCATGATCTTTCAGTTCTTTTTCCAGGATGTTTTTAAGCTGCCAGGTCAGGTCGGCATCCTCACAGGCATAAGGGGTAAGCTTTTCCACAGAAACCGAACGCATGTTAAGCTGGTTTTTTCCTTTTTTACCGATCAGGCTTTCTATGCTGATTGGGGTGTAATTCAGGTATTTTCTGGATAGAAAATTCAGGTTGTGCCGCTGTTCGGGTTGCAGCAGGTAGTGTGCAATCATGGTGTCAAACAGCTCACCCTTTACATGGATGTCATAATTTTTGAGTACCAGGATGTCGTATTTGATGTTCTGGCCGATCTTCCTGATGGAATCGTCCTCAAAAACTGATTTCAAGACATCCGTGATTTCCCGTGAGGCTTGCTGATCTTTCGGGCAGGGGATGAAAAATGCTTGATTGTCTTTGTAAGACACTGAGATTCCAACTAGTTCCGCTTCGTGGGGATTGATTGAGGTGGTTTCGGTATCAAAACAAAATTCCTTCAGGGACTTCAGTTTGTTAACAAGCTCGTCGGTCTCCTTTTTGGAATCAATAAGCTGATAATCTTTCTTACTGGTTTCCAACGTAGCCTCAGATGTTTTGCCGGACAACGGTTCTGTGGGATCTGAAAACATGGATTGCTGGATTGGACTTTCTGTATTTTCTTTCGAAAGGTCTTTCTGAAAGAGACGTTTTGTGAGTGACTTAAATTCCAGTTCCCGGAATAGCCGGGTCAGTTGTTCTTCATTGGGATGTTGCCGCTTTACATTTGAAGTATTAAATTCAATAGGAACATTCAATTTTATTTTAACCAGCTTTTTACTTAATTCTACCTGATCTTTATTATCAATTAACTTTTCTTTTTGTTTTCCTTTTAAGTCATTTATGTTTTTATAAAGATTCTCGATCGATCCATATTGGCTGATCAGTTTTATGGCTGTTTTTTCTCCGATGCCAGGAACTCCGGGTATATTGTCTGACTTGTCACCCATCAGCGCCATGATGTCGATGATTTGTTCCGGTCTTTCAATGGCGAACTGTTCGCAAATTTTGTCCTTGTTCAGGATTTCAGCCTCCTGGTTGCCCGAGCGTTTTGGTTTGTAAATGTAGATGCCCTCTTCCAACAACTGGCCGTAATCTTTATCGGGGGTCATCATATAGGTTTCAAATTCCTGATCTTTTGCTTTGTGAGCAAGGGTTCCAATCACGTCATCGGCTTCGTAGCCTTCTTTTAGGATGATGGGAATATTAAATGCCTGAATAATTTCTTTAATATAGGGGATGGATTTTTGGATATCTTCCGGCATCTGTTCACGGTTTGCCTTGTATTCTTCATAGATCTCATTTCTGAAGGTGGGTGTGGTGGGATCAAATGCAACAGCAATGTGTGTGGGATTCTCCTTTTCCAGGACCTCGATGAGGGTGTTTGTGAATCCCAGTATGGCAGAGGTATTCAGCCCCTTTGAACTGTATATCGGATTTCTTATAAATGCATAGTAGGCTCTGTAAATTAAAGCATAGGCATCAAGCAAAAAAAGTTTCTTTTGCATGGCATCATGGTTTTATTGAATTTTGCATTGAAAAGGTAAGAAAAATTCATTTCAAATGGAAATTTCCTCCGGATGATTCAACCCGGATTATTCACAAATAATTCTGAGGCATAGATATTATGGAGTTTATTTATGAATGATACAGGTTAAAATGCTCATGCATTATCCGACGCATACCATTCTGCATAGGAGGTTCCGGTTTCATGCAGTTTTACACTTTGTAGTTTCAGCCGTTGAGGCAACCGGTTGGCAATTCGCCTGGCAAAATCGCAGACCATATTTTCGCAGGTAGGTTGATAATCCACTACAAACCGTTTGTCGAACATTTGTTTTATTGCGGTTATATTTGAATCCACAGCCCTGGAATTGAGTATTACGGAATGGTCCAGCGGATCAACCACTTCTTCGTTGACGATACGCTTTAAATCACCAAAATCAATTAACATCCCGTTTTTAGGATTTTCCGGGTCTTCTATGGGCGTGCCTAAAACAGTTACAAACAGTTTGTACGAATGTCCGTGGAGGTTTTTGCAATGTCCGTCATAATTCCACAAGGCATGGGCAATTTCAAAGTTGAATTCCTTTGTTACTCTTACTACACTCATTCATTTCTCACTTTACCGGTCATTTCAAAATTGCTTAAATATAGGGGGATCAGAAAAAGATCTCGGGAAAAAGTATCTTTTATCTGCTGGATGTACATCTGCTAACGCAATGTACAATATTGCTCAGGCTGTTGTCTTTTAAATAATAATAGGTGTTTTTTCCCTCACGCTTGGAGCATAAAACTCCTTTATCCTTTAAAATTCCCAGATGATGTGAAGTAGTAGACTGTTCTATACCCAGCAGTTCATGTATCTCTGTTACTGTAAGTCGCTTGCCTCCCTCCAGATGGCTGAGTATGGCTATCCTTAAGGGATGCGCGATGGCTTTCAGCATATTGGCAGCTTCATCAAGTTGTTCAGGTGTTAAATCCTTTATCTCCATCTTTTCATAATTTAATTTATGCAAATATATAAATATATTGTTTCTCAGTAATAATTATAACCAAAAAGTTTGCCAAAAAAAGTCTGTGTTAGTATATACAGCAGGTGAAAAACGAATTTTCCTTTACTTAAAAACCAAATCCTTCAGGGATTTGTTCTTAGGGAATGAATAAACCAAGGGATATAATTATTATCTTTGGTCTGTTAAAGTATAGAAGAAACATGTCACAACTGGATAAAATAAAATCACCCATCAGGGATGATTTGGGTCAGTTTGAATCTTATTTCAAAGATTCCATGAAGACCCAGATTCCCTTGCTGGATATTATACTGAACTATTTGGTGCGGCGCAAAGGGAAGCAGATGAGGCCCATGTTTGTATTTCTTAGTGCCCGTTTACTGGGTAATCCGAATCAATCCACCTATACCGCTGCTTCCTTAATTGAGTTGCTGCATAATGCTACAATAATTCACGATGATGTTGTGGATAAATCTTATAAACGGAGGGGGTATTTTTCCATCAATGCCCTTTGGAAATCCAAAATCAGCGTTTTAGTAGGGGATTATCTACTTTCCCGTGGCCTCCTTTTATCTGTGCGAAATAAGGAATATGATTTGCTAGAGATCGTCAGCAATGCGGTTAAGGAAATGAGCGAAGGAGAGCTGATGCAGGTTAAAAACAGCCGAAAAATATATATAACCGAAGAGGAATACTTTAAAGTGATCATAAAGAAAACGGCTTCGCTGATTGCCTCCTGTACTGCATGCGGTGCCAGGTCAGTAACTAATGACCAGAAGATCATTGACACTTTTCATCGCTTCGGTGAAAAAATTGGTACAGCTTTCCAGATTAAGGATGATCTTTTGGATTATGAGCGTCCGGGAACCATTGGTAAGCCGGCCGGTAATGATATAAAGGAGAAGAAAGTGACCCTTCCCCTGATATATGCATTAAACCATTCAGATCAAAAGGAAAAGAAGGACATCAAGAAAATATTCAACCGGTCGAAGAAGAACGGCGGCCAGGTAAAAAAGATCATTGAGTTTGTGCGGAAAAAACAGGGTCTGGAATATGCCAGAAACACGATGGAAGCCCTTAAAGAGGAAGCCATTCAGATGCTTGAACCATATTCGGATAACCGCTCATCCTATGAAGCACTGGTTGAGCTGGCCAAGTTTACCGTGGATCGTAATAAGTAATAAAGGTGTAGGTTTTAGGGTTTTGAACTGTTGGTTCAATCGCAAAGTGGCATAGAAGTTTCTTCCGGTGCGATTGCCCTAACCTGCTAAAAATAAATTATTTCTTCGTCCTTGATATGGCTCAGCAAATCATTGGCCAGCCGGCTTGTTCCTATACGAAACAGTGAGTTGTTAAGCCACAGATCGCCCAGAACCTCTTTTATGACGGCGTAGTATGACAATGCATCTTCTGCGGTGGAAATACCACCGGCAGGCTTAATTCCTGTTGGTTTACCGGTTTTGTTGTAAAAAGCTTTAATGGCTTGTGCCATGATGTAAACGGCATCATAA
Organism: uncultured Bacteroidales bacterium; assembly: GCA_964399175.1. Lineage (GTDB taxonomy): Bacteria > Bacteroidota > Bacteroidia > Bacteroidales > UBA12077 > JAGXLC01. The sequence continues at coordinate 28,501 of CAYNPZ010000027.1, forward strand.
GTTGCTGCGGGTTTTAGTTTCCCTGTGGAGGTTTTAATGAAATCCGCCCCTGCCTCCATGGCTATTAAGCTGGCCATCTGTATTTTTTTATAGTCATTTATGAGGCCTGTTTCAAGTATTACTTTAAGTTTTTTATTGCCCACCTGTTCCTTCAGCGTTTTTAACTCATCGTATACTTCTTTGTATTGACCGGAAAGAAAACTGGCAATCGGCATTACCACATCCACTTCGTCAGCACCCCTGCCGATGATTTCCTTGCATTCAATCTTTTTTACATTGAGGAAGGTGTGTGAAACCGGGAAATTGCCACCAACCCCAACAATGCCTATGTTTTTGTTTTTTAGATTGCTTTTGACTGTTTCCACAAATACGGGATAAACACATACGGAGGCTATATGATCTACTTCCGGATATATGGACTCCATCCGGTTAACTTTATGAATCAGATTTTTTATGAAATCAAAATTATCATTTGTATTTAAGTTTGTAAGATCAAGTGTTTTAAACAAAAACTTTAGGTTTTCCCTGGTGAAGTACTGATGACTGTTATTTGCAATAACTTTAACTTTTTGTTCAATTCCTTCTTCTAAACCTAATGAATATTTGTCAATTAAATCTTCCATAGTTTATGTTAAAGTTTTGGATTGTTCCGATGCCTGCTCTGGTCGCGTTGGGATTTTTTTTCCATATTTTTTTCAAAGGCCTGGGTAAGATCTACACCGGTCTGATTGGCCAGACAAATGACAACAAAAAGAGTGTCTGCCAGTTCATCAGAGAGTTCTTCGCTGTCCGTATCTTTAAAAGATTGTTCTCCGTATTTGCGGTTAATGATACTGGCCAGCTCTCCCACTTCTTCTGTAAGCATTGCCAGATTGGTCATCTCATTAAAATATCTGACCCCATATTTTTTTATCCACTGATCTACCTTTTCCTGAGCTTCTTTAATTGTCATTTTTAAATCAAAGGTAACAATTTCTTTTGAATAACTGAAAGGGGTGGGGTATGCATACAATTATTTGTTATTTAGCTGAGTAGAGGTTAAATTTATAATCCTTTGTTTTTGCTGTCGATCATAATGGTTACCGGTCCATCGTTTTCCAGGCTTACCTGCATATAGGCGCCAAATTCGCCCGATTTCACTTCTTTTCCCGTATCTTTAGCCATTTGTTCAATAAATTGTTCATACAGCGGAATGGCAGTGTCAGGTTTTGCTGCCCTGCTGTATGATGGACGTGTACCCTTTTTGGTTTTGGCATGCAGTGTAAACTGGCTAATAACCATGACCTCCCCGTCTACATCATTTACGGAAAGGTTCATCTGCCCGTTTTCATCCTCAAATATTCTCAGCTGGGATATTTTATTGCTCAGCCAGCCAATGTCTTCCTGGCTGTCTGCTTCTTCTATTCCTAAAAAAACCAGAACACCTGTATCAATTGTTGATTTAACCTTGTTTTCTATGGAAACCGAAGCATCATTCACACGTTGAATTAGCGCCCTCATATTGTTATTATTTTAGCAATTGCACATTGGATGATTGGATGTAAAAATAGGGGTTTCATCACGGATTTAAAAACATATCCTTTAAAGCAAAAGCTAATTTATTATATGTTAGTGGTGTAGGTAGATTCCTCCAGCTTTTGGTTCAGGCTGCCTTTGGTTTTTATGAATATATTTTTTTTATTTAGCCTAATCATTAAACCGATTTAAGCCATGCATTTTATTGATCTGTCCATTTTTATACTTTATATGGTAGTTATGTTGGGCGTGGGATATTTTTTCCTTCGCCGGAACAAGGATACAGATGATTATTATGTTGGAGGCAGGAGCATGGGCAGCCTTCACGTAGGCCTTTCGGTTGTAGCTACCGATGTAGGAGGCGGATTTTCTATAGGTTTGGGAGGTTTGGGATTCATTATGGGCATCGCCGGGTCGTGGATGCTGTTTACCGGGCTGGTTGGTGCATGGCTGAGTGCTGTTTTCCTTATTCCCAGAGTCAGCAAATTGTCTCACAAGATCAAACTATTTACCTTTCCCCAGATCTTTGAACAATTTTATACACCCAGAGTGGCTTTGCTTGCCGGTGTCATTTCTGCGATAGGATATATGGGCTTTACCAGTTCCCAAATACTTGCAGGTGCCAAGCTGGCATCCGCAACATTTGTCGATCTGCAGCTGAACCAGGCATTGATCATCATGGGGGTCATTGCTGTGGTTTACACTGTTATGGGAGGCTTAAAAGCAGTAATCTATACAGATACCATTCAATGGCTCATTCTGATGAGCGGGTTGATCTTCATAGGTATTCCACTTGGTTACCATGCCATTGGGGGGATGTCGGAGATAAAGGCTACCATTCCCGGCGAATTTCTTTCATTTGGAAATGTTTCCTGGCAGGAACTTGTTAACTGGGGAATAACCATCGTACCGATATGGTTTGTAGGCATGACTTTGTATCAAAGGATCTATTCGACCCGAAGCAGAAAGGAAGCCCAGAAAGCATGGTTTATTGCCGGGCTTTTTGAATGGCCGGTTATGGCCCTGATGGGCGTAATTCTTGGCCTGTTTGCAAGGGTTGGTCTGGAAAATGGCATGTTCACCCATTTGGGTTATCCCGATCTCCAGAGTATTGACTCTGAGATGGGCTTGCCCTTGCTGCTCAGAACTGTTTTACCTGTTGGCCTGATGGGGCTGATGATGTCCGCATACTTTTCTGCCATCATGTCAACAGCTGACAGTTGCCTGATGGCCTCTTCCGGTAATGTGCTGACCGATATCCTGGATAAGATCTTCCATTTCCGCCATGATTCAAAAAAGGTGCTTCGTATATCTCAGCTGCTGACTTTTATTATTGGAGGCTCAGCCCTGTTACTGGCACTGGAGATGCAAAATGTGCTTCAACTAATGCTTTATTCCTATGCCTTTATGGTATCCGGATTGTTCATACCGATTCTGGGAGCCCTGTTCTGGAAGAAAAGCAGTCCCGTGGCAGCTTTCTGGTCTATGCTTGTTGGAGGGGGAACTACCCTTTACCTAACAATAGCACGGTTTAGTCTTCCGCTTGGTCTGGATCCGAATATTTTCGGCATTACTGCATCGCTCGTTTTGTTTATAACATTGACATATTTGTTTCCCAAATCCGTATCCAAACACAATGCATAGAGATATTTACAAAAGACCCGGGATGAGTTTACCCCGAATTATTCTCAAATAATTCTGTCGCTATTGAAAAACCTGGCTTTTTGCTTCATTTTTTTTCGCAAAAAGCTGGTTTTTCTAATGC
>CAYNPZ010000028.1:0-4157 GCA_964399175.1 uncultured Bacteroidales bacterium
TTTGGGTTATGAGCCCAACGAGCTACCAACTGCTCCACCCCGCAATATATTTTTAAGAACTTTTAATTTAATTTTTCTAAAAAGCGATTGCAAATATAATATTATTGTATCGATATACAAAAATTTTTAAGCATATCTTTTACTTCTTTTTCATTTAATCCTCATCATAAATTCATCAAATCTATTATCTTTGCATGTTTGTTTAAAACGGTGTTGGTTAAAATGGCGGAAAAGGATTCCAATAACAACAATAAGCACACTTTCCTTCAAAAGTTAAAGGACAAGTACCGGCTGCTCATTATTAACGATAATACTTTCGAGGAGGTATGGTTCATGCGCCTGAGCCGGCTCAATCTGCTGGCTCTGTTCGGGGGCGGTGCCATGCTTCTGGTTATCCTGGTAAGCGTGCTGATCGCTTATACCCCCATCCGGGAATTTATTCCCGGATACCCTGAAGGGGATATGAGGCGAAAAATGATTGAAAATTATCAGAAGCTTGATTCCCTTGAAAAAGAACTTCAACTTAGAACACAATATGTAGATAACATTTCGACAATTATGAACGGAGGGATTCCGGAAAGTCATTCCGAAACTCAGGATGCCACTATCACAAATCAGGACGTGACTTTTGATAAATCCAGGGATGATTCTCTGTTGCGGGAACAGATCGAACAGGAAGAGAAGTACACATTATCTGTGAATTATCAGGAACCTTCTGAAAGGGATCTTTCTCATCTTCATTTTTTTAGTCCTTGCAATGGTATGGTGACAAATTCCTTCAATGCCAGGGAAAATCATTTTGGTACCGATATTGTTGCAGGGGACAACAATGTGGTGAAAGCTGTGTTGGACGGAACGGTAACTATGGCCGACTGGACCCTGAAAACGGGGTGGATCATTCAGATTCAGCATGAAAACAATCTTTTAACCGTTTATAAGCATAATGCAGAGCTGTTAAAGCAGGTGGGTGATCAGGTGAATGCCGGGGAAGCCATTGCCATTATTGGAAATTCAGGTGAATTAACCAGTGGTCCCCATCTTCATTTTGAGCTCTGGAGGAACGGCACTCCCCTTGACCCGGAGAAATACATCGTTTTTTAAGCCGGAATTACATTATCATATATGCTGAAAAAGAAGCGAATTGCCATCTTAGGTTCAACCGGTTCCATTGGTACACAAGCATTAAAAGTGCTGGAACAATATCCTGAATATTTTGACATCAGAATATTGTCTGCCCATTCCAATGTGGATCTTTTGGCGGGACAGGCCTCCAGGTATGCCCCAGCATCCGTTGTAATCTGCAATGAAACGAGATACGAAAGGCTCAGAGACGAGTTGAGTCAAACTTCCGTGAAGATTTATTCCGGTGTGAATACCCTGGCAGAAATTGTCCAGTCCGATGAAATCGACCTGGTCTTGGTGTCGCTTGTGGGTTATGCAGGATTACTCCCTACCATAAGTGCAATAAAAAGCGGTAAGGAAATTGCACTTGCCAACAAGGAAACACTTGTGGTGGCAGGAGATCTGGTCCGGTCTCTTTCGCGCAGGCACCGGGTGCCAATATATCCCGTAGATTCTGAACATTCAGCCATCTATCAATGTTTGATAGGGGAGAAAAACAATAAAGTGGAAAAGATCTATCTTACGGCTTCAGGCGGGCCATTTCGGGGGTTCAGCAGTGAGCAGCTTAAAGATGTTACCAAGGAACAGGCTCTGAAGCATCCAAATTGGAGTATGGGAAATAAAATCACTATAGATTCTGCCTCCCTTATGAATAAAGGGTTGGAGGTAATAGAAGCCCGTTGGCTGTTTGACTTGGATCCCCGGCAGATAGATGTAATTATCCATCCCCAGTCCATTATTCATTCCATCGTACAGTTTGAAGATGGATCCATGAAAGCACAAATGGGGCTTCCGGATATGAAGCTGCCCATACTTTATGCTTTGACTACACCAAATAGATTAAAAACCAATTTTAAACGTTTTACATTTGACAATTTTACTGAATTGACCTTTGAAAAGCCTGACTCGAAAAGATTTCCCAATCTTTTCCTGGCTTATGAGTCATTGAAAAGCGGTGGTAACATGCCCTGCATTTTAAATGCAGCCAATGAAGTCGCTGTGGAGGCTTTTTTGGAGGATAAGATTGGATTTCTTGAAATGTCAAATATCATTGAACAAACAATGAATAAAATATCTTATATTCGCAGCCCCAAGCTTGAGGATTATATGAATACAGATGAGGAAGCAAGGGTTTTGGCGAGAAGTTTAATATCAAAAAATTTTCAGGATTAATGGAAGTATTAGTGAAAATAGTCCAGTTGATTGTTAGTTTATCCATTCTGGTAATCGTACATGAATTCGGACATTTCATGCTGGCTAAATTGTTCAATACAAGGGTTGAAAAATTTTATCTGTTCTTTAATCCCGGTTTTTCTCTATTTAAATTCCGGAAAGGAGAAACAGAATATGGCATGGGCTGGCTTCCCCTCGGGGGATATGTTAAAATCTCAGGGATGATAGATGAGTCAATGGACAAAGACCAAATGCAAAAGCCACCCCAGCCTTATGAATTCAGATCGAAGCCCTCCTGGCAGCGATTGCTGATTATGTTGGGGGGTGTGATCATGAATTTTTTACTGGCCATTTTGATTTATGCCTCGGTACTTTCTGTATGGGGAGAACAGTATTTACCTGCAGATAACGTAAAATACGGGATTGCTGCGGACTCGCTGGCCAAGTCTATAGGTTTCCAGGACGGAGACAAGGTTTTAGCCGTTGAGGGTAAACAGGTGAAACGGTTCAGTGAAATACCCAAAAGCATTTTATTGAACAAGGCCAACGAAGTGACGGTGTTAAGAAACGGGCAAACACAAACGGTTCATATACCCGATACGGTATTCCCGAATATCATCAATAATCCCGGATTCATTAGCTATAGGGTTCCCAGTCTTATCGGTGGTTTTAGTGAAAATTCCCCTGCTAAACAAGCGGGTTTGCAGAAAGGCGACCGGATTGTACAGATCAATGGAAAGGACGTCAAATATTTCGATCAGTTGAGGGAGGTACTTAAAGGGAAGAAGAATGAAGAAATTTCCCTGACGGTCAAACGTAACGGAGATACCAGACAGTACACCCTGACCACAACCCAGGATGGCCTGATCGGCTTTTACGTTGGAAATGTAAGCAATTATTTTGAGCTTGAAGAGATCAATTACAGCTTTGTGGCCTCAATACCCGCCGGTATTGACAAGGGGATAGAAACCTTCAGAGAATACCTTAAACAGCTTGGGCTTATTTTTACGCCGGATACAGGGGCCTATAAGGAAGTAGGAGGTTTCATCACCATAGGAAAGATATTCCCGGGTACGTGGAACTGGTATGCCTTCTGGAATCTGACTGCATTCCTGTCGATCATTCTGGCCATTCTTAATGTGTTGCCAATACCGGCACTGGATGGAGGGCATGTTATGTTTCTGCTCTATGAGATTGTCAGCGGCCAGAAACCCAGTGAGAAATTTCTCGAATATGCCCAGATAGCTGGGATGCTGATTCTTTTCTCAATCCTGATCTACGCAAACGGGAATGACATTGTAAAGTTGTTTTCCAATTAATAACTTAAATGATATTGTTTTCAATTTTGTATAAAAAGTTTTAATTTAGATTTTGAATAATACCTAAAAATTTATAAGCATATGTTTGATTTTGTGATACTTGGAATTACAGGACCGTGGGAAATCATTCTCATCGTATTGGCACTTTTGTTGCTTTTCGGTGGAAGAAAGATTCCGGAGATTATGAAGGGCTTTGGAAAAGGCATCAAAGAATTCAAGGATGCCACTTCTGCTAACAATTCAGAAGGAGAAGAGCAGGAAAAATTAGAGGATAAAAGCAGTAGTGAAAGGAGCGAATAAGCATTCTATTTCATAAGGGATTCTTCCCGGAGGGATCACTTTAACCATTGATATCCGGACCTTTACAGATGAATCCCTGCGATCCATTCTAAAAAAATTCTCCAGGAGACCGGAATTTTTGCTGAATCCTCCGGTCTCCCATTTCCTGAGAAATACAGCCGTTTTAAGAGGGATTATCCTGATTTGGTGATCTGGTTGTAAGATCGGAATATTTGGGGTTAATCCTTAAACATTCTTTTAAAG
>CAYNPZ010000028.1:4167-31093 GCA_964399175.1 uncultured Bacteroidales bacterium
TTAATCCTTTGATCTTTGCTATTTTTTAGAGTATATTTGTCTGCTCAAAGGATCGGTTATTCAAAATATCCGCCGGAACAGGCAACTTTTTATGACCATGACAGCAAGATCAAAAAGTCGAATATTCAACCATGTTTTAAGACTTGCTTTAACTGCAACGGGTTTCATCGTTTTTTCCTCCGCTCTGTTCGCTTCTCCTCCCTCTTCTGACTCAATACCTGTTTTTCCGGATCTTGTTTATGAATATCGAATCACGGAGCTAAATCATCTTACTCCTATAGACCTGGAGTATAACGATCATGTAAGGCGTTTTATCGATGTTTATACAATAGAAAAACGGGATCATCTTGCAAAGATAGCCGGCAGAGCGAAGCGATATTTTCCAATGATTGAACAAAAACTGGATAAATATGGTCTTCCCATTGAATTGAAATATTTAGCTGTCATTGAGTCAGCGCTTGATCCCTTTGCCGTTTCAAAGTCGGGTGCTGTTGGACTTTGGCAGTTTAAGCTTAATACCGGCAGGATGTTCGATCTTACGGTAAATTCTTATATAGATGAAAGAAGGGACCCTTACAAATCAACGGAAGCTGCCTGCAAGTACCTGAAATATCTCTACCGGATATATGATAATTGGCAGCTTGCCCTGGGGGCTTATAACGGTGGACCTGGCGTCATCAGAAAGGCGCTTGCCCGATCCGGTAGGAAGAAGTCATTCTGGGAACTTTATCCCAATTTGCCGGCACAGACAAAGAGCTACGTCCCCGCCTTTATTGCAGTGAATTATGCCATGAATTACCTGGAGAAACATAAAATAACCCCCGAAGCTGTAAACAGTCAATACACCAATACGGATACGGTAAAGTTGAATTATGCAGTTTCTTTTCAGAATATTTCGGATAAGACCGGAATGCCGGTAGGCACGCTGAAAGAGTTGAATCCGGCTTACCGCAGAGATTTTATTCCCAATATGAACAAGAAAACTGTACTTATACTACCCAAGGAAAAAGTTTTAACATTTTTAAGAAAAGAGGAAATCATATCCCAGACCAAGAAGTCAGGGGGTGATTTTCCCAACCGAAAGATAAGCTCTGAGTCAGATAGGGAGAATAAGAAAAAAATCACCCATGTCGTTGAAAAGGGAGAGTATTTTCACAAGATTGCCATGAAATATAACTGTACCATTGCAGATATAAGGAAGTGGAACAATTTGCCGAATAACAACCTGCATGTTGGGCAAAAGCTTGAAATATGGGTTGATGCGGAGTATATTAACCGGATGGAAGAAAATAAACTTCGGTACAGAAGGAAGGCATCAGCCGATACCAGCAGAAGGGTTGTATACTACACGGTTGAAGAAGGAGATACCATATGGAGTATTGCCAATAAATTCAATTGTGAATCCATTGTCGAGCTTATAAAAGCCAATGACATTCGGGATGAAAATGATTTAAAGCCTGGCAAACAAATAAAGATTTTCTTAGACCATTAAAAAATTATACTATGAATAAATTTTTCAACGGATTTGTTATAATAACCATTGTTGGGTTTGTCCTTATTGCCGGATGCAAGCCTGAAACCAGGAGGCAGCAGCAACAGCAGCAGAAAGGGGTGATGCCCAGCGTAACAGGCAGAACCGGTGAGCTGGTTGTTGTGATGGATACAAGTAAATTTAACGGCTCTGCCGGAACACCCATAAAAGAGTCATTGAGTGCGGTATTTAAAGGGCTTCCCCAGCCGGAATCCATTTTTAGTCTGATTAATATTCCTCCTAAGGCTTTGGATAAGGGATTCAGGACACACAGAAATATATTTAGGGTTAATATAGCGGATAAATACACCGAACCCAGGTTTCTGGTGAGAAAAAATGTATATGCCAAACCCCAGACCCTCGTAGAGGCGCAGGCTCCCAACTACCAGGTCCTTAAAAAGCTTTTTAATAACAGAGGTGAGGACGTGGCACAGAAATTCATTGAGGCCGAATGGAATCGCTATATAAACCTGTACAAAGGCATGCGTAACCGTGGAGCCATTAAACATCTGCAGGATGAATTTGGCATTTCCTTGGTAATCCCCAAAGGCTACAATGTAGCCCTCGATACAAGCAATTTTACATGGCTGGAAAAAGATGCACCACGATATACACAGAGTATACTTGTTTACAAATATCCTTATGAAGGTAAAAAGACGTTTACATTGGGTTACCAGATTCAGATGCGTGAAAGGTTCACCAGAAAATTTGTTCCCGGTCCCTCCCCAAACTCCTATATGATAACAGAAACCGATGTAGTAACCCCATTTTTTGATAAAAAAGTGGTTAATGGGCATACGGTATACGAAGTGAAGGGATTGTGGAAAGTGAAGAATGATTTTATGGGAGGGCCGTTTGTGGCATATTCCGTATTTGATGAGAATACAGGCAATGTTGTTACTGTAGATGGTTTTGTTTATGCCCCAAGATATGATAAACGGGATTATGTAAGGCAAATAGAAGCCATTCTCCAAACCCTGGAACTTACCAGATAGACAAGGGAAAATCTGTTGTCATTACTGAATCATACCGGGAGGTAATTCATAAATGCTTCATTAATTAAAGCTCCCGGTATTTTATTAATTTTACGGTATTAAAATGATATAAAAAAATACCATGGAACTTACTTTACATAAAGTTCACGAAAGGGCGCTTGATTTGTCGGTAATATATATTGCTGACAAACAGGCTGACTTTTCGGAATATTCTTTTACAACCACCGAGCTGGAGTATATAAAAAAACAACTTGAAGCGGACAAAAAGGCCGTTGATATCAATTCATATTTTAAATGGTCTTATATACGAATTATAGAGGATGATAAGGAAAGCTACAAAGTTTTGGAGAAGATGCGTAAACAGGCTTCAGACCTTTACGGAACTTTAAAGAAAAATGAGCATGAAGAAATTCTGCTTGTAGATGTTTCTGGTAGGGCTCAGCTCGTGCAGGCCTTCCTTGAAGGCTTAATATTGAGTCATTATCAGTTTTTAAAGTATAAGACCGGTGAGGACGAAAAGAAGAATCCGCTGAAGCATATTCACATATTGACTGAAGGCATACAGGAGGAGGGGCTGAAGGAGTTAGAGATCTTGTGTTCCGGTGTTTATCATGCCAGGGATCTGGTTAATGAACCCCTTTCCTGGTTAAATGCCATGCAGTTGGGGGAAGAATTTCAGAGGCTTGCCCGTGAAGCTGGATTCACAGTGGATGTGTTCAATAAAAAGAAGATCGAAAGTCTAAGGCTTTACGGTTTGCTGGCTGTAAACCGGGGAAGTGTGGATCCCCCAACTTTTTCAGTTATGGAATGGAAGCCGGATAATCCTGGAAATGAGAAACCCGTGGTGCTGATAGGTAAGGGAATTGTTTATGATACGGGGGGAATCAGTCTGAAACCTACTTCCGGTATGTTGGATATGAAATCTGACATGGCGGGCGGAGCTACAGTAGCCGGCATTATGTATGCTGCGGCCAGATCAAAGCTTCCCGTGCATCTGATCGGGCTCGTACCGGCCACCGATAACCGCCCTGACGGAAATGCCTATACTCCGGGTGATGTGGTTACCATGCACAATGAAAAAACCGTAGAGGTTATCAACACGGACGCCGAGGGAAGAATGATCCTTGCAGATGCCCTGAGTGTTGCAAAACAGTATGATCCCGGGTTGGTTTTTGATTTTGCCACCTTAACAGGTTCTGCTTCTGTGGCCATAGGACCTCAGGGGATAGTTGCCATGGGTAATACGGAGCGATCTGTTTTCGATCAGGTTATTGAAAGCGGAAAAGATACCTACGAAAGGATCGTTGAGCTTCCGCTTTGGGAGGAATATAGTGAAATGCTCAAATCTGAGATTGCAGATATTAAAAATGTTGGGGGCAGAGAAGCCGGAGCGATTACTGCCGGCAAATTTCTGGAGTATTTTACCGGTTATCCCTGGATACATTTCGATATCGCACCCACGGCCTATATGGATAAAAACGATGCATATCGGCTGAAAGGCGGAACTGGAATTGGTGTCCGGCTCATATATAATTTCCTTAAGAACTATAAATTGTAAATAAAGACAGAGACTGATTATCAAATCAAAAAAAGTGTTTTGATTATGGAGCAGGATAAAATAAAAGTTGGCATTACACAAGGCGATATAAACGGCATTAGCTATGAAGTGATCATAAAAACTTTGATGGACAACCGAATCATGGACTTTTGCGTACCGATTGTTTATGGATCAGCAAAAGTGGCGGCCTATCACAGGAAAACACTGGGTGTCCAGAATTTTAATCTGAATATTGCTAAGGATGCAAGTCAAGTGAACCCGAAAAAGCCCAACGTTATTAATTGCCTCGATGAGAATATCCGGGTGGAGTTGGGAAAATCAGTGATCAGTGCCGGTAAGGCTTCTGTACAGGCCCTGGATAAAGCCGTGGAAGACCTCAAAAAGGGTAAGATCGATGTATTGGTTACAGGACCGATCAATAAAGAGAATATACAATCTGAGGATTTTAATTTTCCCGGGCATACAGAATATTTGATGAATCATTTTCAGGCCAATGAGGTACTGATGCTTATGGTAAGCGATGTTATGAAGATAGGTGTTGCAACCGGCCACGTTTCAATAAAAGAGGTTCCCGAAATCCTGACCCAGGATTTGATCCTGAGAAAACTTAATATATTGAATAAATCTTTGCTTCAGGATTTTAAAATCCGGAAACCCCGTATCGCCGTATTTGGACTGAATCCTCATGCCAGCGACGGTGGAGTTCTTGGTAAAGAAGAGAATGAGGTTATCATTCCCGCCATTCAGCGTGCAAAGGAAGAGGATATCATGGCTTTTGGGCCTTACCCTGCCGATGGCTTTTTTGGCTCCAGAAACCTCAGAAAGTTCGATGCCATTCTGGCAATGTATCATGATCAGGGACTTGCACCGTTTAAAGCCATCTCGTTTGATGAAGGTGTGAATTTTACGGCTGGTCTTGATATTGTGAGGACCTCCCCGGGTCATGGCACGGCTTATGAACTGGCAGGAAAGAATGAGGCGTCGCCCACTTCATTCAGAAACGCCCTCTTCCTGGCACTGGATATTTACAGGAACAGAAAGGAATACCAGGAGCTTACGTCAAATCCGCTGGAATCACAGGATAAGTCGGATATTTAGAATCGTTTAAGGTTCGAGGTTTCATGTTTGAGTTTTAAAAGACCATACATACCACGTTGAACATTAAACTTCTAACCTTAAACCACCGTTACTTTTTGCTGTTATTCCTTTTATATTCCTGATCAGCAAGAAATTTGATATTTCGCATCAGCCCTTCGTACTTGGCACGCTTTACTGCTGATTTTTTAAACATTTCTTTGAAGTGGGCCCGGGAGAGTTTCTCCCATTCAGGTTTCGACAGCGAGAGCAGATCGGGATGCGGTTTGAAATCTTCGTGAAGGGGAGGGTTTGATTTCAGATTCCATGGGCAAACATCCTGGCAGATGTCACATCCGAATATCCAGTCCTGATACTGGCCTTTGTACTTTTCCGGTATTTCTTTTTTATTCTCGATGGTCAGGTAAGAAATACATTTGGAAGCATCAATCCGATATGGAGCTGTAAGGGCATCTGTAGGGCAGGCATCTATACATCTGCGACAATTGCCGCAGTAATCCTTTACCGGCTTATCGTATTCCAGCTCCAGATCAATGATCAATTCTCCAATAAAAATAAAAGACCCAAATTCCCTTGACAACAGATTGGTATTCTTGCCGATCCAGCCCAAGCCAGCCTTTTGGGCCCATACCTTATCCATGACAGGTGCCGAGTCAACAAAAGGCCTCCCGTTAACCTCAGCAATTTCTTCCCAAATATACTGCAACAGGTCTTTTAGCATACGCTTCATGACAAAATGATAATCCTTGCCATATGCATATTTTGATACCTGGTACGTATCCTGCCTTTGCTTTTCTTCAGGATAGTAATTCAGAATCACTGAAATAACTGATTGGGCGTTTTTTATCAATTGGGTAGGATCGGTTCTTTTATCAAAATAGTTCTCCATGTATTGCATGTCTCCATGACGGTCTTCAGCCAGCCATTGCTTGAGCTGCTCAGCGTCTTCCTCCAGAAATTCCGCTCTGGAAATGCCACAATCCAAAAATCCAAGGCTGCGGGCCTTGGATTTTATCATTTCACTATTTTGTTTCTTCTCATCTTTCATTACATCAATCCAAGCTCCAGCTTGGCTTCATCCGACATCATTTCTTTATCCCACGGCGGATCAAATACCAGATTCACATTAACTTCATTCACACCATCAATGTTTTTTAACTGTGTCTCCACTTCCTGAACAATCTGGTCAGCTATGGGACAATTGGGGGCTGTAAGGGTCATTGTGATTTCAACATTGTTGTTCTCATCCACATCAATGTTATAGATCAGCCCCAAATCATAAATATTAACCGGTATTTCAGGGTCGTATATGTATTTTAATATTTTGACAATTTCTCCTTCCATTGCAAGATAATCTTTTTGATCACTCATAGGTACAGATTTATTGGTTTATTGAATAGGTTATTTCACGATGGACTATGGATTCTTTTTTACTTCGTAGGCCATGGCATAAGCCTTTATTTTGTTGATCATTGCAACCAACCCGTTTGACCGTGTAGGAGAAAGATTTTCCTTAAGACCGATTTCATCTATGAAATACAGGTTTGCATTTTTAATTTCCTCCGGCTTTCTTCCCGAAAGCACACGGAGCAATAAGGCTACCAAGCCTTTGGTGATAATGGCATCACTGTCTGCTGTGAAAACCAGTTTGTCACCGTCCATTTCCGCATTAAGCCATACTTTTGACTGGCATCCCTCAATCAGATTTTCCTCCGTTTTTTCTTTCGGATCCATCTCAGGAAGATCTTTGCTAAGTTCTATCAAGTAGTTATACTTATCCATCCAGTCATCGAACAGGGCAAATTCATCAATAATTTCTTGTTGTTTTTCATCTACCGTCATAAAAGGTATTTTTTAGCCAAACATTTCTTTTACTTTCATTAACGCATTATAAAGATGATCTATTTCATCCTTTGTATTGTATAAGGCAAACGAGCATCTCACGGTGCCTTCAATATCAAAGTGGTTCATCAGGGGTTCGTTACAGTGGTGCCCTGTTCTGACGGCTATTCCCATTTTATCCAGCACCATGCCGGTATCGTAATGATGTATGCCATTTATCAGGAAAGAGATCACACCGATTTTTTTCTCTGCCGTACCATAGATGGTTAACCCGGGAATATCTCTGAGACGGGAGGTGGCATAATCCAACAATTCCTGCTCATGAATGGCAATTTCGTTCAATCCTATGGATTGAAGGTATTTTAAAGCTTCTGCCATACCAATGGCTCCCACGTAATTGGGGGTACCTGCCTCAAATTTAAAAGGCAGGGAGTTGTATGTTGTGCGTTCAAAAGTCACTTTCTGAATCATTTCACCACCGGTTTGGTAAGGAGGCAGGGCCTCAAGCCATTTTTCTTTTCCGTATAAAACTCCCGCGCCATTAGGTCCATAAATTTTATGTCCGGAAAAGGCAAAAAAGTCACAATCCAGATCCTGTACGTCTACCGGCTGATGTTGTAGGCTCTGGGCTCCATCTACCAATACGGGAATGTCTTTTGCGTGTGCCAGCTCAATAATTTCCCTGACATCATTTATTGTGCCCAGGGAATTGGATATGTGATTGATGGCAACGATTTTGGTGTTATCTGAAAGCATCCGGGCATATTCATCCATGATGATTTCACCCCGGTCATTAATGGGCACTACTTTCAGATGTGCATTTTTTCTTTCACACAATACCTGCCAGGGTACAATATTGGCATGGTGTTCCAGTTCTGCTATAATGATTTCGTCGCCTGCTTCGATATACTTTTCTCCGAAAGAATAGGCAACAGCATTGATAGAATGTGTAGTGCCGCTGGTAAAGATAATTTCATTGGTACTTCGTGCATTGATGAATTCTCTTATCTTTTCCCTGGCATTTTCGTACTCTTCAGTCAATTGGGCACTCAGATAATGGACGCCACGGTGTATATTGCTGTTTTTTAATGAATAGATCTCATTGACCTTATCAATAACTGTCTGCGGTTTCTGGGTCGTAGCAGCATTATCGAAATATATCAGCGGTTGGTTATGCACCTGCTGATGAAGTATGGGAAATGCGTTGCGAATGATTTCTATGTCATAGGTTTTTGCCTGAGTCATATACGTTGTATTGGTTGAAAAAGGGAAAAAACCTTTTTTAATTAATAATAAACTCATCAGTTTTTGCCAGGCTCGCCACAATGCATCTCGCAATAATTACACCTCGATAGTTCACCTCTCAGACGTTTTTCAACCAAATCATGTATTCTTTCTTTGAGGGGCTCTATCTTAATCTCACCGATAATTTCATGAGCAAATGCATACATGAGCAGCAACTGGGCTTCCTTTTGAGGTATACCCCTGCTTCTGAGGTAGAACATGGCATCTTCATTCAGCTGGCCTGATGTACCTCCGTGACTGCAGCTGACATCGTCGGCATAAATTTCAAGCTGCGGTTTGGAGTTCATTTTGGCGTCATCGGTTAGGAGAATATTATTATTAGACTGGTAAGCTTCGGTTTTCTGAGCATCCTTCCGAACCAGGATTCTCCCGTTGAATGCGCCCGTTGCAACATCATCCATTACCCCTTTGAACAACTGATTGCTCCTCGAGTTGGGATAGGCATGGTCCATATGCACATAATTGTCGATGTGCTGGCTTCTATCTCCCAATGAAAGACCTAATGTTTGATTTTCACAGTTTTCACCGTTAAGTCGCATGAAGAAATTGTTACGCACCAGTCCACCATGAAGGGTTATGGTATTGGCTAACACATTGCTGTCCCTTTCCTGATTCAAATATATATTGGATATTTGCGTAGATCCGTTGTGCTCGTTCTGCATCCGGTTAAAATGAAGATGGGCATTTTGGCCAACAAAAACTTCAGTAACCGAGTTGGTCAGGAAATTTTTCCCTGAAAGGGTATGATCACACACAATTATATTGGCCTCGCTGGCTTCTTCCATTACAAAAAGATTCCTGTGTTGCGACAGCCCGTCTTCCTCATCCATTAATAGGTTGATGATCTGCACAGGTTTATCCATTACTTTCCCTTTCGGTACATAAACAAAAACTCCATCCTGTGCAAAAGCGGTATTAAGGGCTGTAAGACTTTCACTCTCGGTATCGGCATATCGATCATAGTGTGCCTCTACCAGATCCGGGTAATTATTGGCTGCTTCACGGAAACTTGATATAATCACACCATTGGGTAATTGTTTTTGAGGTGTTTTGTTTTCATAAAACCAGCCGTTCAGCAACAATACCACGTGTGTTTCCAACTCAGGAACATCACATTTGAATATATCATCGAGGTTGAAATCGATTTTTTTGGGTTGGATATAGGTCCGGTACTGCTTTTTAAATGCCGGATTCATATCCGTATATTTATACTTTTCAACTTTATTGTGGGGGAAGCCTTGTTTCTGAAAGTTTTGAATGGCTGCTTCCCTCTTTTCATTAATATATTCTGGCAGACCGTTTTTCAGATGTTCCAGGTTGTTATAGAAATAATCCGTATAGCGGTCCTTCAACTCTAACTTCGTATCAGTACCCATATATTCTTTTTTTAAAGCAGGTTACTACTTGGCGGCTACTTCTTTGGCAATCCATTCATAGCCTTTGTCTTCCAGTTCGATGGCCAGATTCTTATCACCTGACTTAACGATCTTACCATCGTAAAGCACATGAACCCTGTCGGGAATGATGTAGTTTAAAAGCCTTTGATAATGGGTGATAACGATGGTGGCATTGTCATCCGATCTCATGGTATTCACTCCATGAGCCACTACTCTCAGCGCATCAATATCCAGCCCGGAATCCGTTTCATCAAGTATTGAAAGCTTGGGGTTGATCATGGCCATTTGAAAAATCTCATTCCGCTTTTTCTCACCACCTGAAAAACCTTCATTCACCGATCGATTGGTAAGATTTGAATCGATCTGGACCAGATCTTTCTTTTCACGAACCATTTTTAAGAAATCAGATGATTTAATGGATTCCAATCCCTTATGTTTACGTTGTTCATTTATGGCGGTCTTTAGAAAATTCATCATACTGACCCCCGGTATTTCCACGGGATATTGAAATCCAAGGAAAATCCCTTCTTTTGCGCGCTCTTCGGGATCCATCTCCAGCAGATTTTTACCTTCGAAAATGATCTCTCCTTCAGTAATTTCAAAAAGGTTTCTTCCTGCCAATACCGAAGCCAGGGTACTCTTTCCCGAGCCATTGGGACCCATGATGGCATGAATCTCTCCTTGATTTACCTTCAGATCGATCCCTTTTAATATTTCATTCCCTTCTATTGCCGTATGTAGATTTTTTATTTCAAGCATTTTTTCAGATGATTTTTCAGTTTAAAGATTTGTGTTTATTAAAAATTAGCCAACGCTTCCCTCCAGACTGATTTGCAAGAGGGTCTGAGCTTCTACTGCAAATTCCATGGGTAGTTTGTTGATCACTTCTTTTGCATAACCGTTAACGATCAACCCTATGGCATCTTCTTCATTGATGCCCCGCTGGTTGCAATAGAAAATCTGATCATCTCCAATTTTTGAAGTGGTGGCTTCATGTTCCACAATAGCAGATTTGTTGTTGGTTTCTATGTAGGGGAATGTATGTGCACCACATTTGTCTCCCATCAACATGGAATCACACTGGGAAAAATTCCTTGCGTTCTCAGCATTTTTCGTAATCTTCACCAGCCCCCTGTAGCTGTTGTTGCTGTAACCGGCCGAGATGCCCTTGGATACAATAGTACTTTTGGTATTTTTCCCTATATGGATCATCTTGGTACCAGTGTCTGCCTGCTGATGATTGTTGGTAACAGCTACTGAATAGAATTCGCCTACTGAATTATCACCAATCAGTATTACGCTTGGGTATTTCCAGGTAATGGCTGAGCCTGTTTCAACCTGTGTCCAGGATATCTTGGAGTTATTACCTTTGGCCATACCCCGTTTGGTGACAAAGTTGTAGATGCCGCCTTTTCCGTTTTTGTCTCCCGGATACCAATTTTGAACCGTGGAGTATTTTACCTGGGCATTATCCTTTGCTATAATCTCAACGATAGCAGCGTGCAGCTGGTTGTCATCGCGAATGGGAGCTGTACATCCTTCCAGATAGCTCACATAGCTGTTGTCCTCAGCAACGATGAGGGTTCTTTCAAACTGTCCCGTGTTGGCCGCGTTGATGCGGAAATAGGTAGAGAGTTCCATTGGAGTTTTCACTCCTTTGGGAATATAACAGAAAGAACCATCACTGAATACTGCTGAATTGAGTGCTGCAAAATAATTATCCGTGAAAGGTACAACAGTTCCCATGTATTCCTTGATAAGGTCGGGATGGTTCTGAACCGCTTCACTGAATGAACAGAAAATGATGCCTTGTTCAGCCAGTTTCTCTTTGAATGTGGTTTTTACAGAACTGCTGTCCATAACCGCATCCACGGCAACTCCTGACAGGTGTTTCTGTTCATCAATGGGGATTCCCAGGCGATCGAAGGTTTTCTTCAGTTCCGGGTCAACATCATCCATGCTTTGCGGTCCCGCTTTCTGTTTTGGGGCCGAATAATACACTATATCCTGGTAATTGATTCTTGGAACTCTTAAATGAGCCCATGTCGGCAATTTCATTTCCTGCCAGTACCGATAGGCTTTTAGCCTGAAATCCAATAGAAATTGGGGTTCGTTTTTCTTGCTGGATATCATACGGATGATATCCTCATTCAATCCCTTCGGTATTGTATCACTTTCTATGTCCGTCACCCATCCGTGCTTATATTCATTCTGGGTATATTTCTCGAGTATTTTGTCCTGATCTTTTTCCATAGGTCGCAAAAATATGATTATTATTTGGACAACGAAATTTATGTAGAATAATTCTAAATTATTCCGGATTTATTAACAATCCGCCCAAATTTATCTGTTTTGAGAATAACAAGTAAGCTTGCTACATTGTTTATTACTTAAATGGGAAAAACGAAAATAAAAACATATAATATATGTCCGAATCAGAAGATAAAAAAGATAAAACAAGCGGTCTTGGAGAATTTGGGTTAATCGAGCATCTCACGAGAAACATCAAATTGAGCCGGAAAAGCTCGGTGAAGGGTATTGGTGATGATTCAGCCGTTCTGGATTTTTCCGACTACCAGACACTTGTTACCAACGATCTGATGCTGGAAGGCATACATTTCGATTTAATGTACACTCCCTTAAAACACCTGGGATATAAAGCCGTTGTGATTAATATCATGGATATTCTGGCAATGAATGGGACTCCAACCCAGATTATTGTATCTTTGGGATTTTCCAACAGATTTGGATTGAAATATATTGAAGAATTGTATGAAGGAATTAAACTGGCCGGTGAAAAATATCAGGTAGATATTGTAGGTGGAGATATTTCTTCTTCTCTGACAGGCATGACCATCAGCATTACAGCCATTGGTCAGGCAAACCCCGGGAAGCTTGTTTACCGGAATACAGCTCAGGTGAATGACATAATTTGTACAACCGGTGATTTAGGGGCTGCTTATATGGGTCTCCAATTGCTGGAAAGAGAAAAGGAGGTATTTAAATCAACACAAGGGGTTCAACCTGACCTAAGCGGTTATGATTATATTCTTGAACGGCAGCTTAAGCCTGAAGCCAGAGCCGATATGATACGCTTCTTTAATGAAAAGGAATTGTTACCTACTGCCATGATAGATATATCTGACGGGTTAGCTTCAGATCTATTGCATATCTGTCACCAGTCGGGTTTGGGATGCAAAATTTTCCAGGATAAGATTCCCATTGACAAGAATACCCAGAAAATGGCTGAAGAATTTGATATTGATTCCACTACAGCTGCCCTAAACGGTGGTGATGATCATGAGCTTTTATTTACCATCAGTACCGGGGATTATGAAAAAATTAAAGATGAGAAAGAAATAACTCCCATTGGACATATGACCAGCCCGGATTTCGGCTGTTACATGATTTCTACCAGTGAGCATGAGATTAAGCTGAAAGCCCAGGGTTGGCCGGATAGAGAGGAATAAAAACCAAAATGGGATTATTCTTCGGATGTGTACCCTTTAATAATTCCTCGTTTGGAATTTCTTATAAAATTGATAATTTGATCCCTTTCTTCGGTTTCCGGCATGGAGTGTTCAATTTTTTCAATGGCGTGGCTTTTGTTATTGCCCTTCTGATATACCTCTCTGTAAATATCTTGTATTTCCTTAATTTTTTCATTGGAAAAGTTTCTTCTTCGCAGGCCTACTGAATTGATCCCGGCAAATGAGAGGGGTTCTCTTGCCGCTTTTATAAAAGGCGGTACATCTTTTCTAACCAGCGCACCACCTGAGATCATTACATGAGCACCGATATGAACAAATTGATGTACAGCGACCAACCCACTAAGGATGGCAAAATCGTCTATTTCAATTTCACCGGCCAGATTAGATACGTTTCCGAGAATCACATTATTCCCTATAAAACAGTCGTGAGCTACGTGGACATAGGCCATCAGGAGACAATTGTCACCAACCACGGTTTTTTCCTTCGACCGGGTACCACGGTTAACGGTTACACACTCGCGTATTGTTGTATTGTCTCCTATTTCAGCTGTGGTTTCTTCACCCTGGAATTTTAGGTCCTGGGGAATGGCTGATATTACTGCACCCGGAAAAATTTTACAATCCCTGCCAATCCGGGCTCCCTCCATAATAGAAGCATTCGGACCGATCCAGGTGCCTTCACCGATTTCTACATTTTTTGATATTGATACAAATGGTTCGATTTTCACATTATCTGCTACTTTGGCATCAGGGTGTACATAAGCTAATTGCTGACTCATTCCTCCTTGTTTTTTGCAATTTGAGCGGTCAATTCTCCTTCCATAACAACATTTTCGCCTACAAAAGCCTGGCCAAACATCGTTACGATGCCCCGCCGGATCGGGTTACTGAGGTTCAGTTTAAAGATAAGGGTATCACCAGGGCTAACTTTTCTTTTGAACCGCACCTTGTCAATTTTGAGAAAATAGGTCAGGTAATTCTGCGGATCAGGAACTGTGTTCAGGGCAAGAATTCCACCTACCTGTGCCATGGCTTCTACCTGCAATACTCCAGGCATCAGGGGTTCGTCCGGGAAATGTCCCACAAAAAAACCTTCGTTCATGGTGACATTCTTAAGCCCTATAATAGAAGAATTGTCCATATCAAGGATTTTATCAACAAGCAGAAAAGGTGACCTGTGAGGTAAATATTCCTTGATCTGGTT
This sequence comes from uncultured Bacteroidales bacterium, assembly GCA_964399175.1. GTDB lineage: Bacteria > Bacteroidota > Bacteroidia > Bacteroidales > UBA12077 > JAGXLC01. Next base: position 18,586 of record CAYNPZ010000028.1, read on the forward strand.
AATATTGAACAACGGCTTTTGATTGAGATCAACACGAGGAACATGATCCTGAGCAGCTTCCTTATTTATGGTAGAAAGGATTTTTTCTGCAAAACTTGTATTGGCATGATGACCGGGTTTTTTAGCTATGATCCGGCCCCGTATCGGCCTGCCAATCAGAGCAAGATCACCCATTATATCCAGTAATTTATGCCGGGCAGGTTCATTGGTGTAGAATAAATCTACATTGTTCAGGACACCTTCGGGTTTGACTTTTACATGGGGTTTGTTAAAGAGATCAGCAATCCTGTCGAGTTCTTCCTGTGGTACAGGATCTTCCATGATTACGATTGCATTTTCCAGGTCGCCTCCTTTGATGAGGTTATTTTTTAGCAGAAATTCAAGTTCATGGAAGAAAACAAACGTTCTGGAGGGTGACAGCTCTTCCAGAAAATCAATCTTTTCATTGAATATGGCGAATTGATGTCCCAAAACTTTGGAATTATAATCAATCAGTACATTTACCGACAATTCCTCATCAGGATAGATAATCAGTTCAATTTCGTTTTCTTCGTCCTTGTATTCTATTTTTTCTTTTACATAATAGTAATCCTTATCCTCATCCTGCTCCTCAATTTCTGCGTTGGTCAGCGCCTCGGCAATTTGCTTTGAACTACCATCAAGGATCGGGGTTTCAGGGCCGTTCAATTCAATAAGAATGTTATCAATTTCCAATCCCTTCAGGGCAGCCAGCACATGTTCCACCGTATGTACCTTAACCCCGTGTTCTTCGAGAGTCGTGCCCCTTGAAGTATCGATCACATTGCTAACGCTTGCTTTTATAATAGGATTTTCCTTCAGGTCGATTCTCTTAAATTTTATTCCGTGGTTTGGAGGGGCTGGTTTAAACTGGATTTCTACTTCATATCCTGTATGTAACCCTTGACCCTCTAACTTAACAGGATTGACGATACTCTTCTGTTTATCAGACATAAAAAAATACCTGTTAATCGTTTTTATTTTCTTTTTTTAGTTGTTTTATCTCTTTTTCCAGTTCATTAAGCTTATCGTAAACATCGGGGAGCTTTCTGAAAAGAACATAGGATTTCTGATATTTGTTAAAGTCGAAAGCAGGTGAACCCTGAATGACCTGGCCGGGTTTTTTTATGCTAGAGCTAATACCGGACTGAGCAGCCACTTTAACATTGTCGGCAATCTTCAAATGACCCACAAAACCAGCCTGTCCTCCAATCATGCATTCTTTCCCGATTTTTGTTGAACCTGCTATACCTACTTGTGCAGCTATTACTGTGTTTTCACCAATATCACAATTATGGGCAATCTGGATCAAATTGTCTAACTTAACGCCTTTACGGATTACTGTAGAGCCTAAAGTAGCCCTGTCAATGCATGTATTTGAACCGATCTCCACATTGTCTTCAATAATTACATTGCCTATCTGGGGTATTTTCTGATAGTTGTTATTGGTTTGAGGAGCAAATCCAAAACCGTCGCTCCCAATTACAACTCCTGCATGAATCAGGCAGTTCTTACCAATTATGCAGTTGTTGTAAATTTTGATTCCGGGATGCAAAATGGTATCATTACCTATTTTTACGTTGTCCCCAATATAGGTATGGGGGAGAATCTTTACATTATCTCCGATCTCTGCATGTTCGCCGATGAATACATAGTCATCAATAAGGACATCTTTACCCACTTTTGCGTTTTCCCTGATGGAAGCCTTTGAACTGATACCTGAAGTATTGAGCTTATTGTTGTTCTGAAGGGTAAGCAATTTGGCAAAAGCCTGATAAGCATCATCAACCCGGATAAGGGTTGTATTTGTTCCGTTTTCAGCTTTGAAATCACGGTTGACCAGCACTACCGACGCTTCTGTTGAGTTTATGTATTTGGAATATTTCAGATTTGCAATAAAAGAAATGGTGCCTTCCTTTCCTTCCTCTATCTTTGAAAAACCATTGATTCTTTGTTCCGGGTCTCCCTCCAAATCACCATTTAATATGTCAGCTATTTGCCGGGCAGTATAGTCCATGATCTCTGAATTAAATTTCCGCAAAAATAATGATTATTATGAATTATATATTATTTTCCTTAGGATAACATATAAAATATTTTTTTACGATCTTGGATAAAACTGGCAAGCTGAGCATGTCAGAAGCTTCGCCGATATCCTTAATCTCCTTGTTTTTATATAAAATTTGTATATTATCATTTAAAGTACTATATGCTTTGTTGATAATACTATTTGTAAAAACAAAATATTTAATTTCGTCATTTGAAAAATTGTATTCGTTTTTTGCTTTTTCTGTTATCTGATGGATTTTGTCCTTATCAAAAGGTGCATTTTGTAATTCAATTTTATACAATTTTCGTTCCATCATTTTCCGGCAAAGTAATGATAATACCCTGTCTTCACTTTGTGACCAGGTTTTAAATGTCACCATGATATCTGTATCATCGAGTTGGGAAAACATGTTGAGCACGTTTTCCGGTTTGTCATTCAGGTATCTTTTATATAAAAAATATTCGAGGGGTACAGAAGCGGGTAGTTTTATTCCCTTATCGATGAGAGCTTTACTACGATTAAAAATATTGATCAGCAATTGCTCGGCGGATAAAACCGTTTTGTGAAAATATACCTGCCAATACATGATCCACCGGGCTATCAAAAATTTTTCAATGGAATGTATGCCTTTGGCTTCAATAACCAATCGGTCATTGTGCACATTGAGCATTTTAATGATTCTGTCTGAGCCAATCACTCCTTCTGAAACTCCGGTAAAAAAGCTGTCCCTTCTGAGGTAATCTAGGCGGTCCATGTCCAGCTGGCTTGATACCAGCTGGTGCAGGAAATGTTTTTCGTATGCGTTCCTGTATATTTTTATGGCCAGATCAAGCTGATGGCTAAATTCATTATTGATCTGCTTCATGATCATATAGGAGAAATTTTCGTGGTTGTGATCTTCCATCCAAAATGATTCAAGTGAGTGGGAGAGGGGTCCGTGACCTACATCATGAAGCAGAATGGCAATTTTTACGGCCCTTGCTTCTTCGGAGGTTATCTCATGTCCTTTTGAACGGATGGTGTTGATTGCAGACTGCATAAGATGAAGAGAACCCAGCGAATGCTGAAAACGGGTGTGGGTCGCCCCGGGGTAAACGAGTTGAGTGAGCCCCAGTTGCTTAATATTTCTTAAGCGCTGGAAAAATGGATGTTCTATCAGGTCGTATATGGTTTCGTCAAAAATGCTGATGAATCCATACACCGGGTCGTTGATTACTTTTTTCTTATTCATGACATTGGTTCGTTGAGATGAAACCGGCAAAACTAATAAATAATCCAGCTATTTATAAGCAATTTACTTCAATCAATCTATCAGCGAATTGTGAAATTAAAAAATTTTTAAAACTTTTTATAATGATTTGCCTGTTAATAAGATTATTTTTATTTTTGCCCTGGAAATTGAAGAGTGCATTTGTGATTGGGGACCGGTCGTCCCCTTTTTTCGTATTTCGGGTTTGAATCTTTAATGAATTAGAGATGATAAGCAACAGCGATATAGAAAAGGCGCTTGAAAAGCTGACTGGAGGGGAAGATTTTTTTGTGGTTGATATACAAAATAAAAAAGGAAAGATAACGGTTTTTATTGATAACTACAAGGGGATAAAACTGGATGATTGTATAAGAATCAACCAGGATGTGAGAGAATTGTTTGAATCAGAGCTTGAGGAATACGATCTGGAAGTTACTTCACCCGGTTTGTCGGCTCCATTTAAAGTATATCAGCAATACGAAAAAAACATAGGCAGGAAGGTGGAGGTGTTACTGAAGACAGGTCATAAAATAGAAGGGAAATTGTTGGATGTAGATAATGAAGGGATCACAGTTGAGGAGAAAAAGAGAGTAAAAACCAACAAAAAAAAGAAAACTACTGTACGAAAGGAACATCGAATGAGTTTTGATGAAATGGAATATACAAAAACAATAATTTCTTTTTAAAAATTTGAAAGAGATGGATACTGCGAATTTATTTGATACTTTTTCCGAATTTAAGGAGCTCAAGAATATCGACAGAGAAACAATGATGAATGTGCTTGAAGACGTTTTTCGCAAATCGCTCATCAAGCACTTTGGTACGGATGAGAATTTTGACATCATCATTAACATCGATAAGGGAGACTTCGAGATATGGAGAAACAGGGAAGTTGTCAATGATGATGAGGTGGAGGACGAAAATCTCCAGATTCCTCTTTCGGAAGCCAAGAAGATTGATGATGACTATGAGGTTGGTGAAGAAGTTACTGACGAGGTTAAACTGGAGGATTTCGGACGCAGGGCCATACTTGCACTTCGTCAGCATCTGACTTCGAAAATCCTTGAAATTGAAAGAAACAATGTTTTTGCCAAATATAAAAAGAGGATTGGGCAGATTGTCAGCGGCGAGGTTTACCAGGTATGGAAAAAGGAAATATTGATTCTCGATGATGAAGGGAATGAGCTGATATTGCCCAGAGAAGAGCAGATTCCATCAGATCATTTCAGGAAAGGTGACCTTTTGAGGGCTGTGGTAATCAGAGCAGAAATGAAAAACAATACACCCTTGATTATCATATCCAGAACTTCACCCATCTTCCTGGAACGATTGTTTGAATTCGAAGTTCCTGAAATTTATGACGGTTTGATTATCATAAAAAAGATCGTTAGAGCTCCGGGGGAGAAAGCCAAAGTCGCAGTAGAGTCCTATGATGATCGGATTGATCCGGTAGGCTCATGCGTTGGAATGAAGGGTTCCAGAATCCACGGAATTGTCAGGGAGTTAAGGAATGAAAATATTGATGTTATTAATTATACAACAAATACCCAGCTGTTTATTCAAAGGGCTCTGAGTCCGGCCAAAATCAATTCCATCAAGATCAATGAAGAAGAGAAAAGTGCTGAAGTATATCTCGATCCGGATGAAGTTTCCCTGGCTATCGGAAAGGGTGGCTTGAACATAAAGCTGGCCAGTCAGCTCACGGGATATGATGTTGATGTTTACAGGGAAACTGAAGAAGACGAAGAAGATGTGAACATTGATGAATTTTCTGACGAAATTGAACAATGGGTATTGGATATATTGAAATCAGTGGGGCTTGACACGGCAAAGAGCGTACTGGAGCTGGATAAGGATGAATTGGAGAGAAGAACCGACTTAGAGCGAGAAACAATAGATGAGATAACTGAAATTTTTAAATCAGAATTTGAATAAATTGACAGATTAATTATATTTTAGCATCGTTATTGTCAACGAGATTATTTTAGAAATTAATTTGCGGGAGGTTTATGGCAAAAGACAACAAAGTTAAGCGATTAAGTAAAGTAGCCAAGGAATTTAATGTTGGGATCCACACATTGGTGGACTTTCTCAACAAGAAGGGGTATAATGTTGACACTAATCCGAATGCCAAGGTTTCTTCTGAACAGTATGAGTTATTGCTAAAGGAATATAGCTCAGAAATTGATGTAAAAAGACAATCCGAGAAAATTGGCCAGAGTTTTTCCGAGACTAAGAGCTCGGTTTCTGTGAATGATATTGATGAAGAAGAATCAGAGGAGAAAACCGGCAGTGATAAAGAGGATGAACTGCTTATTAAGGATGTAAGTGGTAAGAAAGCTGAAGGTCAGAAGGAAGACACGGACGAAGAGGAGAAAGCTTCGGAAGAGGAAAAAGAGAGCGAACAGAAGGAAAAAGAATCAAAAGAACCTAAGGTTGTAGGAAAGATTGATCTGGATACCTTTGGTAAAGGCAAGAAGAAGGAAGAGAAAGAGGAAGAAGAAGAGGGAGATAAGAAAGTAGAGCCAAAAGCCGAAGAAAAATCAGAAAAAGAAGAACCAGTGACAGAAAAGCATGAACCTGCTGAAGATGAAGAAGAATTAACCGAGAAAGAAGAAGAGGAAGCTGTAGAAGACACTTCAGAAGAAACATCGGAAGAAACAGAATCTGAGATTCCAGAACAGGAAGAACAGGAAGAACAGGAAGAAGAGGAAGAGGAGGAGCAGGATCTTTCCGAAGAGGAAAAAGAAGAAGAAAAGATTAAGGTTGTTGGAAAAATTGATCTGGATTCCTTAAATCAAAAAACTCGGCCGCAAAAGAAGACAAGAAAAGAACGCGAAGCTGAAAGACAGGCAAAAGAAAAGGCTCAAAGAGAAAAGGGCCGTAAGAAAGAATCGGCTGAAGGTTCAAAAGAAGCCTCAGAAGAAACTACCGGTAAAGCGAAGGAGGGAACAGGTACGAAAGAAGATACAAAGCCAAAGAGGAAACGAAGGAAGAGAATTCATAAGGATAAAGAACGGGTTCAGGTCGAGGAGAAGAAATCCGGAACAGAAGAAAAGAAATACGTAAAGAAAAAGAAGAAAAAGAAACGGCCTGTTCGCAAGGAAATTAAGGAAGAAGATGTCCAGAAGCAGATTAAGGAGACCCTTTCCCGTATAGAAAGCAAAGGAAAATCTAAAGCTGCAAAATACAGGAAGGAGAAACGGGAAGCCATCAATCAGAAGCAGAAGGAAGAAGAGGAAAAACAGGAACAGGAAAAGAACGTACTGAAGGTTACAGAGTTCGTTTCTGTAAGCGAGTTGGCCAGTATGATGGATGTGCCTGTTAACGATGTAATTCAAACCTGTATGAACCTTGGTCTTCTGGTATCGATTAATCAGCGGCTGGATGCTGAAACCATGGCTCTTGTCGCCGATGAATATGGATATAAGGTTGAATTTGTCAGCGCTGAGGTTCACGAGGCCATTAAAGAAAATGAAGACAGCGATGAAGAGCTTGAGCCCCGTGATCCAATTATTACGGTTATGGGTCATGTTGATCACGGAAAAACCTCCCTGCTTGATTATATCCGGGAAGAAAACGTGATTGGAGGAGAAGCAGGAGGTATCACCCAGCATATTGGTGCCTATCGGGTTGAAGTAGAGAAAAGACGTAACATTACCTTCCTCGACACTCCGGGCCATGAGGCATTTACTGCTATGCGTGCCAGAGGTGCCCAGGTTACTGATATTGCCATTATTGTAGTGGCAGCTGATGACAACATCATGCCTCAGACTATTGAGGCCATTAATCACGCCTCCGCTGCAGGTGTTCCCATTATTTTTGCCATTAACAAAATAGATAAACCCGGAGCCAGTTCTGAGAGGATCAAGGAAGAGCTGGCCAATATGAATTATCTGGTTGAGGATTGGGGCGGAAAATATCAGTCACAGGATATTTCTGCAAAAAATGGTATTAATATAGAGGAATTGCTGGAAAAGGTACTTCTCGAGGCAGATGTTCAGGATCTTAAAGCGAATCCAAACAAGACTGCCAAAGGTACGGTTATTGAGTCATGGCTTGACCGTGGCAGGGGCTATATTGTCAACCTTCTTGTTCAGGCCGGAACTATGAGGATAGGCGAGGTGATTTTGGCCGGCAGCCATATGGGTAGAGTGAGGGCCATGTTCAACGAACTCGGACAGCGCGTGGAGGAGGCTGGTCCTTCTCAACCGGTTCAGCTTCTGGGTCTGAACGGTGCACCCCAGGCAGGTGACAAATTCAATATCATGGATAGTGAAAAAGAGGCCAAGGAAATTGCCAATAAACGGGGTCAACTTGAACGTGAACAGAGCATGAGAACTCAGAAACACATTACTTTGGATGAAATAGGAAGAAGGATCGCCATCGGAAACTTTAAAGAGGTGAATCTGGTTGTTAAAGGTGACGTGGACGGTTCTATTGAAGCCCTGAGTGATGCATTCTCCAAGCTGAGCACCGAAGAATTACAGGTTAATATCATTCATAAGGGAATTGGTCAGATCACCGAATCGGACATTCTGCTGGCCGCAGCCTCCAATGCGATCATTATCGGATTCCAGGTTCGGCCATCAAGCAATGCAAGAAGGCTTGCAGAAAAAGAACAGATCGACATCCGGTTATATTCCGTAATTTATGATGCCATCAATGACATGAAAGATGCGCTTGAGGGCATGCTTTCTCCCGAAATTAAGGAGGAAATTACCGGTTCTGCCGAAGTGAAAGAAACCTTTAAGATTAAGAAGGTTGGAACCATTGCAGGCTGCATTGTGAGAGATGGTAAACTCGAAAGGAATTCTAAAGTAAGGGTAATCCGCGACGGTATCGTGATTTATACCGGCGAACTGGAGTCCCTGAAACGATTTAAGGATGATGTAAAAGAAGTGAGAGGAGGGTATGAATGCGGCTTAAATGTTAAAAACTATAACGACATTAAGGTAGGGGATTATATTGAAGGCTTCAAGGAAGTTGAAGTTAAGAAGACCCTTGATACATCACAGCAGCAGAAAGCCTGAAAATAAAAGGGAATATATATTAAAGGAATTAAAAAAGGTCTGGTTAATTTTTCCAGACCTTTTTTAATGTTTTGAAATTGAATATTTTTGTAGGAGTATATTTCTATGCCTGAATTAACTCTTTGTACTTGGAAGCATCTAATAAATCGTCCAGTTCAGACTTATCGCTTATCTTTATTTTTATAAGCCATCCTTCCCCGTATGGATCCTTGTTGACGATTTCCGGTGAATCCTCAAGTTTTGAATTAACTTCAAGCACTTCGCCTGAAAGAGGCATAAAAATATCAGATACTGTTTTAACGGCTTCTACGGTTCCAAAAACTTCTTCTTTATCAAGTTTTTCTCCTTCTGTTTCGATTTCCACAAATACGATATCGCCTAATTCATTTTGGGCATAATCAGTGATGCCAATGTAGGCTTCATCTCCGTCAACTTTAATCCATTCGTGATCTTTGGTATACTTTAAATTTTCAGGAATGTTCATGGCTGATATTTTTTTAATTATATTGAACTCAAAGATAAAAATTTTTTTGTAGTAAAATTATTCTGCAAGGGTAAATCTCAAACTAAATCCAAAATTTGTGTTGGATGTTGGGTAAGAGCGCGATATTTTAGGCTCATTAACATTTCTGTCAAAAAACAGGCGGACGTTGAAACGGTTGCTCAGGGCATAGTCAGCAGAAAATCCAATGACTAAGTTTCTTTGTCCTGCCGTGGGCATATCATCAACATCTTCATCCAGTTTTCTTAAAATGGTCAAATTATCCCGTATTTTAACATTCCCTTTTACGTTTAGGTCATTTTGTAATGCTTCTCGCTGACCCCCAAAATCCAGAATCAAATTGAAGTTTTCAAACCGATAGCCCACGCTGAATGAATATTGCTCACTCAGGGTTTCTGTAACCTGATTGTTCGCAAAACTCAGGGAAACCCTTCTTGATTTGGATATCTGAAACCGGGTAGTAAGATTGTTCTGCCAGGTAACGTCAAAATTGATCAGTGGATTGAATTGTTCATTGATCGCTACCGAGTTGATTTCATATTTGGAGATGAAGTTGTTTCTCATGTCACGAACAAAGCTCAGTTGGTTTTCCAGGGTATTATAGTCGGGATTCAGCAGGAAATTGCCTATGGTGTAAGTGGATTTGTATGAATGGCTTATATTGACACTTTGTGCAACATCCTGAATAAAATCTACATTACTTAAATTGTTGAAGTTTATTCTCCAGTTGGGAAATGGTATCATGGGGAACTTATCCAGAGGGGCGCTGCTAACACCGTATTCTCCATACGCCGAAAGGAATGCAGGGATAAGTACAGGTTGGCTGGTGGGCCCGTAACCATCCCAATATCCTTTTTCATCCGAGGTAGGTGGATCATATTCACCCTCCGTTTTTTTCTTCCTTTGTTCGGCCAGTCTTTTTGATATGTGTTTTCTGTTAGCCCTTAATTTCTGGAAGGCATCCGACTGATAGTTGTTTTCCTGGGTAATTTTATCGAAAGCCGTTCCGATCGAAAGAAAACTCATTGAAAAGTTTCCCTGCTCCTGTAACCCGTAATTTCGTATTGTGCCGCTACTGTCAGCAATATAGTATTCTCTTTTATTTTTTGACTGGGTTCTGGAACCGGTTAGGTCAATCCGAATTCCCTGGAAGGGTTCCAGCGAGGCTCTTAAGTTGAGATTTTCATTATGAGTGAGAGTAAAAGGCCTGCTTAGAGCGGGATCACGTGTTATCCAGTTGTTTTTACGAGCCAGATTGGCGAAATTTTCATTTTGCCATCCAAGAATGAATGGTATGGTGGGAGCATGCTGTCCTTTAAGCTGATTTAGTCCCAGCATTTGATGGTTCGGTGTAAATCCGGGAAGTTCGCTCCCTTCACTTTGGGAATAGGATAGCGATACATTTTTAACTCCCATTAATATCCTGGCAAAATTTTCGGCAATAACCTGGAGCGGACCTTCCGTTTTTTCTATCTTTCCCTGAATTTCTACCGTGGCATTCTGTTGATCCGATTTTGTTTCATAGCTGATCGCTCTTTTACTAAGGACTTCAAAAGAACCGTCTATTTCTCTGCCCTGGCTATCAAATACTTCTACCTGGACATTTTCAGTCATCAGGTTATGATTAATTTTTTCTGGTTCACCAGCTTCAAAATTCACATTCTCCTCGCTATAGCTGACTGTTTCATACTCCGTTTGATCCCTTCCCCTGGATTGCTGGTTGATTTTTTTAAGGAACCCTACCTTATTATAAAGGTTGTTCATGTTGAACTGACTGTTAACCTGGATGGTATTGGAATTCCTGATGATATTGCCCAGATTAATGGTGCTTGTATCAGCAAGTAACGGCCCGGCCTGCCAGTTATAGGTTCCGTTGAACCTGGTGGAAATATTTACCCAGTCTAGCAGGGGCAGTTTATTGATGGGTAGCCGGTAACTTGCGTCCCATTTGTGATTATAATCAACATTTCTGCCAAAGTTTCTGAGGTTTGTAAGCACCGAATCTTTCCAGCTTTGGTATTGGATGGCATCTTTTCTTCGGTTTACCATACCTCTGGGTTCGTCAATGCGAGCCCTGTTGGTGGCAGTGAAATTGAGTTTAAGAGAGCGGGTGAGGTCAAATTGGATGTTGTAATGTCTGTTCCAGAGAAAATTCTTATCGAATGTAGGTGGGTATTTAATAGCGGGGTTATTTATGCTTCTGTGCTCTATGGCATTATAGCTTCTTCTAAGGTTTGTTCTAACGGTAATGGATGAGGGATAATAATAGAAATTGAAATCTCTCAGGATGCGGAACAGATCTGTGTTAAATATTCCTCCAATTCCCTGAAAAGGAGTAACTGCCTGAGGCCTGGTATTGAAGTTATAAACGAGGCCGCCCTGAAATTCCTCCATAAGGTTGTATTTTGTGTTGATATCTCTTGCAAACAGTTCATTATAAGAATAATTCATGGAGAAATTTGATATATCATAGAAGGCTGGATTTCCCTGATTTTGAGGTGTCATTCTTACGTTGTTAAAATTGATGCTTTTTCTGCGGACATAGTCCTGGGTTATCCTTCTGATTGAATCCCTTGCCCCCCTGGTTCGGGCTGCATCCAAAGCATCATCCAGTTCAATGTCGGGGTTAAGCGGGTTATATTGGGGAGAGATAAATCTTTCTGAATAGCCTACATACATGGGGATTTTTACACCGGCTTTATCCGGAAAGAATTTACCCAGATCCAGGTTGGTGGAAAGATCATACTGTGCAGTCTCTTCTTTATTTCTTTCATTCACCTTCTTGTCAATACTTCCGAATCCAGGAGTACTCATATTGCCGGAAACGTTAATTCTTCCTAAGTCGGCCAGTTGAGTGGATATTCTTCCCCTGGCAGCCCATCCGCCCTTTTCTTTGAAATCGGTGAGGCGAAGCTCATTCATCCAAATCTCACCCGATTTGGGCATACCATCGTCCTCTGAAAGCGTATTTCCTTGCTGGTCCGGGTTTCTTATACCCAGCATAATGGTTCGCAAATCACTGAGGTTCGGATTGCCCCTGACACTGATTTTGGCACCGTCTTTTACCATGCTATAAATGGTATTCATTGTGATGTTGGAGTTCCCCTTTCGCATGGCCGTGTTTCTTTCAAGTTTCAGGTCAGGAAGTTCATCCAGATTGATGACCATTTCATTCTTCCATACCTGTTTGCGGTCATTCCCGCTGGTGTTGTTATAGAAGCCCGGTGAAGTGACGTCAAGGGGAATCTCATATTCATAGTAATTGTTGCGGTAATCTGTGCCCAATCGTATAAAGGCTCTTAAATCACCATCATTCAGTATTTTGTTTTCTAGCGCTTCTGTGTGAAGAAACATGCGCAGTTTCTTATACTGCCTTACATCCATATTGATGTTTTTGAAAGCTGCCCGGGCATCTCCGTCCTCAATATTCTGCAAATTAAATGCGATGGCCTGTTCGTTGAGCTGGCGCAGCTGCGGGTTGGTGGGATCGATAACGCGATCTATTCCGGGTGGCAATACATAATTTACCGGCGTCTTGTTGGCATTTTCCTCTATGTTTACCGATGAAATCCGCATTGATCCCCTGCTATATTCGGGTGCGGATAAATTTTCGCCGGCTTCATACAAGGATTTGGTGTAATTTCTCCATTCCCCGC
>CAYNPZ010000029.1:0-7844 GCA_964399175.1 uncultured Bacteroidales bacterium
ATTCGAACTTTGAAATATTGTTTAATTGAACTACAGAACTTTAATAAACTTTTACATTAATGAAACTCACAAGAAAGGAATTCTTAAAAAGATCTTCATTAACTGCGCTTGGATTGGGGCTGATGCCCCGTTTGTCCGCTATGGTTTCCGGAAGGGATTCCCTGCCGCTTACCAGAAAACTTGGAAACACCAGTATGGAGGTCACAACTTTGGGCATGGGCGCTTCACGTACACAGGAACCTTCTGTACTCAAGGCAACTCTCGATAAGGGCATTACGTTTCTGGATACCGGACGTCGTTATGCAAACGGGCAAAATGAGGTGATGATCGGAAAAGTCCTAAAAGGCATACGGCAGCGATATATCATTCAGTCAAAGATGAAGGTGGATCTGGAAGACGGATCTGCCAGTCCGGCTGAAATCAGAAAACAGATGGAAACCTCATTGAAGGAAAGTCTTGATGCCCTTCAAACCGACTATATTGACGTGATGCTGCTTCATGGAATAGGGGAAAAGAAAGTGATGCAGAATGAGACCATCCGTAAGGTGTTAACTGAGATGAAGGAGAAGGGAGCCATCCGGGCACACGGATTTTCCACCCATAACCATATTGAATTGCTCAGGGAACAAAACCGCGATCCGTTTTACGATGTGGTTATGGTCCCTTTTAATGCTTCCGGGGGGTTTCAGCATTCGCGGAGCGACTGGAGCAAATCCTGGGATCAGGAAGCACTGATCGCAGAGATGAAAAAGGCTCACAAAATGGGAACCGGCATTGTGGCCATGAAAACCTGTTCGGGGGGTAAATATGCCTTTAACAAAGGGGAAAAACCAAGCTATAGTGGAGCTGTAAAATGGGTTCGTTCACAGGGATATGTAGACACCACTGCTGTGGCCATGGCCAGCTTTGAGGAGATTGATGCACACACCCGCTAGGTATTTACTTTTTCAATAATGAGCCTGGTATAAAAAGCCTAATGATGGTTGATAAGGCGCTCGGCTTTTATATATAGTTGTTTATCAGTGCGATGTTTTTTTGTCTATTTCACTACTTTAGCGCCTTCTTAGACCGGACTCAATAATGCCAAGGAAACGGGGAGGTTTCGCAAGAATTCCCGATCGATCAGACTGTTATTACCAAATGCTAATATGAAATAAAAGTGGAATAGACCGACTAAAACAAATTTATTATCTTTGCGCCCGTTATACTTTTATAATCTTACCCGGGATTTCAATATCTGTAACAGTTTGTGAAAATAATTTTAAAATAGCTTCCAACAAAATGACCTTAAAAAAATTATTAATCTTTATTTTTAGTTTTCAGCTTTTACATATTGCAACCAATGGATATAGTCAGAATTCCCAGAAAATTAACTTGAACTTAAAGAACGTTATTGACATAGCAAAGGACAGCTCACTCAACGCCTTTATCGAAAAAAACAGATATCTTGCTGATTATTGGGATTATCGCTCATATAAGGCGGAATTTCTGCCTAAATTAAACTTATCTGCCAGACCATTTTCTTATACAAGGGCTGTGAGGGAAGAATTCAACTGGCAGGATTCTTCATACCAATATATTGAACAGCAGGATGTAAATTCATATCTCAATCTTTCTCTAAATCAAAATATTCCGTTTACAGGAGGAAAAGTTTATATAGACTCCGATATTGGAAGGCTTCAGAATTTTAATAATGGAGGAACTCAATATTCCTCAACACCTATTAGAATCGGGATTGAACAGGGTTTGTTCGATTATAACCACCTGAAATGGCAGAAGAAGCTGGAACCTTTGCAATTCGAAAGGGCACAAAGGGATTATATTCAGGAACGGGAAGAAATTGCAGAAGATGCGGTAGATGCTTTCTTTGATTTGTTGCTTGCTCAAATATCCCTGGGTATAGAAGAAAACAAATATGCAAATGCAGATACGCTTTATAAAGATGGGCAGGAACGCTATAAAAAAGATTCGATTTCCCAGGAAGATTTATATTCGCTCAGATTGCGCAAGTTAAATGCTGAGAATAGCTTAAAACAAACCAGAAACAGGGTTAAACGGGCTGAAAATGACCTCATCACCTTTCTCCGGTTAGATGAAGAGGTATCGATAGAATTAACCGTTCCTGAGGATATCCCTGAGTTAAATATTGATCCGTCAATAGCTTTAGAAAAAGCTCAAAAGAACAACCCCCGAAGGATTTGGCATGAAGAACGGCGCATTCGGGCTGAACGGAATGTTGTAAGAGCCAAAAAGTCACGGTACCATGCCAATCTTGATGTAAGCTTCGGATTGAATCAGACAAATGAAAACATTAAGAAAACCTATCAGGATTTATTGGATCAGCAAAAGATAAGGGTTAGTTTAAATATCCCCATTGTTGACTGGGGATTAACACAAAAACGATATAACCTCGCCAGAAGAAACCAGCAAGTAACAAATGCAAGTGTGAAACAATCGGAAATAAGGTTTGATCAAAATGTAAGAAGAACGATTGAGGAATTTAATCTGCAGAAAAATATTATAGAAAGAGCAGCTTTGGCAGATACCCTGGCAAGAAAATCATATGATATTGTTCAGGATAGATTTCTCAAGGGAGAAGCGGATATCGTCAAACTTAATTCTGCAGAACAAGATAAAATCTCCGCCCGGAAAAGTTATATCCGCGAATTGGAAGAATACTGGGAGTATATTTATGAGATCCGCCAGTTAACCGGTTATGATTTTGTTAATCAGGAAGAATTATCTGTTGATTTTGAAAGGTTGATACCTGCAAATGGAATTGATCCGATTTATTGATATTCACAATAAGGCTTCAGAAATATGCAGGAACATATAGCAATTTTTTCTGCAACCGGTAAAAATTGAGTTTTCATTGGGATTTTTCAAAATTTTTTCTATTATTGCTTGGAAGGGCTGGTGTTAACAGACTAAAGATACTGATATTTCAGAAACTTTAGGGATCAAATCCCCTTTTTAAAATTTACCCCAGTAATTTTTATCCCTATGAAAAAGTTAATTATACTTCCATTATCATTTTTTGCAGCAAGCCTGTTCATATTTACCGGTTGTAAAGAAGAATCTCCTGTGATAAGTAGGCTTTCAATAACTGAAATTACAGCTAACAGTGCAAAGAGTAAGGCGTATGTTACGGATGACGGGGGTGCTTCGGTCACATCAAGAGGTGTAGTATGGAGTACATCAGAAAATCCAACTGTGGATGAAAATAAGGGCATGACTGACGAGGGAAAAGGCACAGGGGAATTTACAAGTGAGTTGACGGATTTAACTCCCAACACTTCTTATTATGTACGTGCTTATGCTACAAACAGGAATGGTACAGCCTATAGTGAACAAAGAACGTTCACCACGGAAAGTGCAGTAGCCATTGTTATCACTGCTGAAGTTTCCGATATAGCTCCAACCACAGCATCAGGCAGCGGTTGGATTATTGATGACGGTGGTGCGCCTGTGACATCAAGGGGTCTGGTTTGGAGTACATCAAAAAAACCGACTGTGGAAGAAAATGAGGGCATGACTGAGGAGGGCGTAGGCACAGGATTATTTATAAGTGAATTGACAAATTTATCCCCCGATACCCCTTATTATGTCCGGGCCTATGCTACCAATAGTGGCGGTGAAACTTACGGCAATCAGGTTGAATTTACCACCAGGGTATCTCTCCGTGCAAAATTCAGCGCAGATAAAACAAAAATATCACCCGGAACTGCTGTGCATTTCACTGATGAATCGGATGGTGAACCCAACAGTTGGAGCTGGGATTTTGGCGATGGAAACACCAGCAAAGAAGAAGAACCCTCCCATACCTATTCCTCAGAAGGAAGTTATACCGTAGAACTGACTGTATCCAATTATTGTGGTAAAGATACAGAAACGAAATCAGATTATATTGAGGTGGGTGAGGCTCCCAGGGCTGATTTCAGTGCAGCAAAAAGAAAAATACAACCCGGAACTACTGTTCAATTCACCAATAAAGCGGACGGTAATCCCGATAGTTGGAGCTGGGATTTCGGCGATGGAAACACCAGCAGTGAAGAGAATCCCTCTCATACCTATTTCTCAGAAGAGATGTATACGGTAGAACTGACTGTATCCAATGAATATGGTAAAGATACAGAAACGAAAACAAATTATATCGATGTAGGTAGTCCTCCCAGAGCAGATTTCAATGTAGATAAAAGGAAAATACCACCCGGAACTACTGTGCAATTCACCGATGATTCAGGTGGTAATCCCGACAGTTGGAGCTGGGATTTTGGCGATGGATATACCAGCAGTGAAGAAAACCCATCCCATACTTATTCCAGAGAGGGAATTTATACTGTAGAACTGACAGTATCAAATAAATATGGTGAAGATACCAAGACCAAAGGGGATTGTATTTTAGTTGAACCGGAAGATAGAGATTGATGGAATCAATACAGCCATTAACAACAACCTAAAATTCCTGTCTGAATATGCTACCTCAGGAGCGCTTTCCCATCAAAATCCCAAAACATATTTCCAAAATGAAATAACCGCTACATATCATATAACTAACTGGAAGCCGAATCTTTATTTTGCCTTTAAATACTATGTACCACTCTATCAAAAACCATTTCCGGTAGTTGATAAAAATCGCTTCGCAGTGGGTACTTATTTTCCACTGATCAACAACCGTGAACTGGATGTTTCATATATGGTTGAAAAGAGTTTGGGAGATACCTCTTTCTACCTTCATATCCTTGCTTTTGAGCTAACCTTCGGATATTAACACCGGAAATCGACACGATCCCAAACAAGGCAGATCAGCCAAAGGCATGAATTGTTTAATAGGAAATTGCAATATGTTAAACCGGTTGCTTAAAGGTTTCCTGTACCCGAAAAATATAAGGCTGTATATTAAGGCTACTGTTGTGGGCTACTTTTGAGCTTTGAGTTCCATAATTTATGCCCGACTTTGTCATTCTTTGAAGAATACATAAACTGCTTTGACAAGCGATTTCATGAGTCAGGCGTTTCATCATTATCTTTGAAGCAAAAATTTGGGCTAAAAATGCCAACTAAAAGAAAACGATCTTTGATTTCTCCGAAAATTTTTGTTTCTCGTATCCCATTAATGAGTCCGGTATCAAAAGCTAGATTTTGGCTCTTTTTAGTTTAACCCTTTTTAGACTGGACTCAAATTTTGAATTCAGACCCGAAGATGGCTTTGTGGATCATCTACCCTGCCAATGTGAGAAACAAAATTGAATGGGGAAAGAAGTATATTGTAAGTTCGATTGGATTGCTTCCAGACCAGGGGTTAACCTTATTAAAATTTATCATTTATTTGCTAGTGATGGGTATCACTTTGTATGCAATAAAAAAAAAGCTACAAACCAGTGTTTGTAACTCCCTGTTTTCCTGGCTGCCCGGTTGGGGGTCGAACCCAAACTCTTCTGATCCAGAGTCAGACGTGTTGCCATTACACCACCGGGCAATGCTTAAAGCGATGCAAAATTAATATTTTTATACAGATCTTCAGTATCTGTTTGAAATTTTCTTTGCCTCATCGTCTTCCCAATCTTTCTATCATCTCAAAGCACATGCGGCTATTGTGGTAGGGGCCTTTCCAGGCGCTTACCTTCATATCATCCGGATAATGTTTCCTTTCGCGCGATACCCGACGGAACCATTCACCATCTTGCTTGTCTACCAGGTTTTCCTCGATAAACTCCCAGCTCCTGAAGGACGCATCCATGAATTTTTCCTTCCCGCTTAGCTGATAAGCATTGTAAAATCCTACTACAGCTTCCGCCTGGGGCCACCAGCTCTTGTCTGAATTGGTTACACCTTCCGGCGAAGCCTCATAAATGAGCCCACCGTCGGGATCTAAGCCTTCCTCCAGGGATGCCTCTGCCATCCGTAGTCCAACCTTCCTGATCTGCTCTTTTAACTTATCGTCCCGCAATACCTCGGCTGCTTCGTACAGCAGCCAGGTTCCTTCAATGTCGTGACCATAGGAAATTTCTTCAGAAAGTACCTCGTATTCTTCATTGAAGTATAGATGGAAATGATGGTTCTCCCGATTGATGATGTGTTCCAGGAAAATGCCGGTCATCTCCCGGATCCTTTTTTTTGGTTCCTCCTTTCTCCAGACACTGTACAGGTTGGTATAGGCTTCCAGTACATGGAGGTGGGTGTTCATGGATTTGAGGGTTTTCATCTCTTTTCCGCCGATGCGAATGTCGTCTGATGGGGTCCAGTCCCTTTTAAAGGCCTCGAAATACCCTCCATGCTCATCATCATGGCTGTGTTTTTCCATAAGCCGGAAGGTCTTTTTGGCTTTCTCGAGACTTTCCTTATTGCCGGTTGCTTTGAAATACTCCACCATGGAATAGATTCCGAAGGCTTCCGCGTAGATCTGCTTGCTAGGATCGGCGACTTTCCCCTGGTAGTCGACACTCCAGTAAAATCCACCGTATTCATCATCCCAGAAATGTTCATTGATATAGCGATAAGCCCTCTTTGCTGTGAGCAGGTACTTTTCTTTCCGGAACATCTGATATGCCCGAGAAAAAGTCCAGAGTATGCGGGAATTGAGCACCATGGAACGGTCGGCTTGTTCGTTTACCTTTCCCTTGTTGCTGATAGCACCGTAAAATCCCCCGTTTATCGTATCTTTGGTTTTCATGATCCAGTAGGGGAGGATGTTTTCCTTAACCTCCCGCCGAAAGACTTTTGCGCTTTCATCAGGTGATGTTTGGCCCGGCATATGAAACGCTGCTGATTGAATTTCCCTGCTTTTATTGTGTCCGGGTTTTCCTGAATTAACGCCTGATATAAGAATCATGCATAAAGGCAGTATCACATAGAAGAGTTGATGTCTTTTCATAGCCAAAATTTTTGATCAATTGAACAAGAAAAATAACATTCTATTTTATAATTTCAAACCGTTGTTTCATATTTCATGCTTTAATCAGGAGTAAATATACAAAATCCGACCATGAAGCAAGAGAAAATTATACAAGATGAGGCCTGTAAGGTTTTTGATTATCTGTATATGAGGGATGATAAGCAACGTGCCGATGCCATCCTCGGATTTGGTCATTTTGATATGAAGATACCCCGGACTTGCGGAAAGCTTTATGAGGAGGGATATGCACCAAAGGTCATCTTTACCGGGGGAGTTGGGGCCGGAACGGCTGATCTTAAAAAGAAAGAAGCCCAGGTCTTTCGGGATGAACTGTATGCGCATTTTCCGGATATTCCTGAAGAGGATATTTTAATAGAAGACCGGTCCACCAATACCGGGCAAAACATTTATTTTTTAAAGGAAATGGCATTCCATAAATGGCCGGAACACAATTTTTCAAAGGGCATTTCTTCTGTGATGCTGGTTTGCAATGCAGCACGTCAGAGAAGAACCTGGCTTACCTGGCGGAAGATCCTGCCCGAAGTGCATGCAATCAACTGTCCACCGGAAACCACCTACGATCAGGAAAAGGAACTGTTCCGCTCGAAAGGAAGGGCACTGGAAAGCCTTCTGCTCGGTGAAATGGAAAGGATACTCGATTATCCTGATAAGGATTTTATTGTGGAAGAAAAGATACCTGAGGATGTTTATAACGCATACCAAATGCTGAAAGCTTAGATATGCAATATTATATTTAGTAAACAAGCATCAAAATTCCAATTAAAGAAATTACAAACAGGAAACCATCTCACCGGTAACATCAAAAATGAGATCGGTAAGGCCATCCATCTCATCGGTGACATCAGTAAGGAGATCGGTATGACCAACAATTTCACCGGTAACATCAGCAAGGAGATCGGTATGACCAACCATCTCACCGGTGACATCA